>NZ_PNDP01000030.1:0-81141 GCF_005886415.1 Pseudoalteromonas sp. S327
TTCAAACTTTTCTTTTGCCATCTTAAAAAATTCCTAATTAAGAAATTAAAGCCTGACTCACTATTGAGCCAGACAAGCTAAAATCATATAACAGCGCGAGCTGAAATTATTGTATCTGCAACATTTTTAGAGGCTTCAGCGTACTTCAAAAACTCCATAGAGTAAGAAGCACGGCCCTGTGTTGCAGATCGTAAAGCAGTTGCATAACCAAACATTTCAGAAAGAGGAACCTGAGCATTAACTTGCTTAAGTCCACCTATTGCATCTTCCATGCCTTCGATTATGCCGCGACGACGGTTTAAGTCGCCAACTACATCACCCATGTTTGAGTCAGGAGTGATTACTTCAACCTTCATCATTGGCTCTAAAAGTACAGGGTCAGCTTTAAGCGCCCCAGCTTTCATTGCCATTGAACCTGCAATTTTAAATGCCATTTCATTCGAGTCTACATCATGGAATGAACCATCATATAAAGTCGCTTTAACGCCAAGTAATGGGTAGCCTGCCAGTACACCTTGAGACATTTGCTCTTGGATACCTTTGTCTACCGCAGGGATAAATTCTTTTGGAACCGAACCACCTACAGTTTCGTTAACGAACTCATAAATTGGTGCTTCATCATCCGAAATATCCATCGGTTCAAGTTTAACCCAGACGTGACCATATTGACCACGACCACCTGATTGACGTACAAACTTCCCTTCAACTTCAACAGTTGAACGAATAGCTTCTCGGTATGCAACCTGCGGCTTACCAACGTTACATTCAACACTGAATTCACGTTTCATACGGTCGACAATGATATCAAGGTGAAGTTCACCCATACCAGAGATTATAGTCTGGCCTGATTCTTCGTCAGTTTGTACACGAAAAGACGGATCTTCTGCGGCTAGTTTACCTAGTGCAATACCCATCTTATCTTGGTCAGCGATTGTGCGAGGCTCAACCGCAACAGAGATAACTGGCTCTGGGAACTCCATACGCTCTAGCGTAATGATAGAGTTCGGATCACACAGTGTCTCACCTGTTGTTACGTCTTTAAGACCAATAGCTGCCGCAATATCGCCTGCGTGAACTTCTTTGATCTCTTCACGTGAGTTTGAATGCATCTGTACGATACGACCAAATCGCTCACGCTTACTTTTAACTGGGTTATAAACCGCGTCACCCTGTTTAACAGTACCAGAGTAAACACGGAAAAAGGTTAAAGTGCCAACAAACGGGTCTGTTGCAATTTTAAATGCAAGTGCAGCAAACGGCGCTTTATCATCAGCTGGACGTTCTTCCTCAGTTCCATTTTCTAGGATACCTTGGATTTGTTTCACTTGTGTTGGTGCAGGCATGTATTCAACAACGCCATCAAGCACAGCTTGAACGCCTTTGTTTTTAAATGCACTACCACACGTAATGGGAACAATTTCGTTCGCTAATGTGCGTTGACGTAAGGCAGATTTAATCTCTGCTTCACTTAACTCTTCACCTTCTAAGTACTTATCCATTAGTTCTTCAGAGGCTTCAGCTGCACTTTCAACTAAATGAGAGTGCCATTCTTGAGCGAGCTCTTGAAGTTCTGCCGGTATTGCCTCATAAGAGAAAGTCATACCCTGGTCCGCTTCGTTCCAGTTAATGGCTTTCATTTTTATCAGGTCAATAACACCTTTAAAGTCGTCTTCAGCGCCAATTGGCAACTGGATTGGAACAGGCGTTGCTCCAAGACGAGATTTCACCTGGTCAACAACCGTTAAGAAGTCAGCGCCGGTGCGATCCATTTTATTTACGAAGATCATTCTTGGAACTTCGTATTTGTTCGCTTGGCGCCAAACTGTCTCAGTTTGCGGCTGTACACCTGATGAAGCACAAAGAACAACTACCGCACCATCAAGTACGCGTAAAGAACGCTCTACTTCAATAGTGAAATCTACGTGTCCTGGAGTATCAATGATATTGATACGATGGTCGTCAAATTGAGCGTCCATCCCTTTCCAGAAACACGTTGTTGCAGCAGAAGTGATTGTGATACCACGCTCTTGTTCCTGCTCCATCCAATCCATAGTTGCGGCGCCATCATGTACTTCACCGATCTTATGAGAAAGACCTGTGTAGAACAGAACACGTTCTGTTGTGGTGGTTTTGCCTGCATCTACGTGAGCTACTATGCCGATATTACGGTAGCGCTCAAGTGGAGTTGTACGTGCCATATGATCCTCTTAAAGGTTAAGGACAGATTACCAACGGTAATGTGCGAATGCTTTATTCGCTTCAGCCATACGGTGAACGTCTTCACGTTTCTTAACCGCAGTGCCTTTGTTGTCAGCAGCGTCAACGATTTCTTGAGCTAAACGTAAGCCCATAGATTTTTCGCCACGCTTACGTGCAGCGTCTACTAACCAACGCATACCTAATGCGTTGCGACGTACTGGACGTACTTCAACTGGAACTTGATAAGTTGAACCACCAACACGGCGAGATTTAACCTCTACCTGTGGACGGATGTTATCAAGTGCAGATTCAAAGATTTCTAGGTGCGACTTGCCTGATTTCTCAGCAGCCACGTCTAGCGCACCATAAACAATTTTTTCAGCAGTAGATTTCTTGCCGTCTAGCATTACGATGTTAACGAATTTAGCAAGAAGTTCCGATCCGAACTTAGGATCTGGAAGAATTTTACGTTGACCTATTACGCGTCTTCTAGGCATTTTGTATCTCCGGTTTATTCAGGTTTGTCCTTTTGGAACAATCACCCAAAACAATAATTAATAATATTTAGTGCTTGGCCTTACTAACGGAAAACAATTAGCCTTTAGGGCGTTTTGCACCGTATTTAGAACGAGCTTGACGACGGTCGCTAACGCCTGCACAGTCAAGTGCACCACGTACAGTGTGAAAACGCACACCTGGTAAATCTTTAACACGACCACCACGGATTAGGATTACACTGTGCTCTTGAAGGTTATGACCTTCACCACCGATGTATGATGTTACTTCGAAACCGTTAGTTAAACGTACACGAGCTACTTTACGTAACGCTGAGTTTGGTTTCTTAGGTGTAGTTGTATATACGCGAGTACATACACCACGCTTTTGCGGACACGCTTTAAGCGCAGCTGAGTTACTTTTAGTAACCTTGCTACGACGTGGCTTACGCACTAGCTGGTTAATAGTTGCCATTTAAATAGCTCCTGAAATTAAAATTACTACTGAAAAAAATAAAAAAATCCGCCCTTTTTACAAGCTTGTAACATACATGCAAGTAAATGGGTGGCGGAATTTTAATGAGCAAAGTTTAACCTGTCAACCTAAACTCATCGTAAGACAGTAGATAACTGTCTTACGATTTATTAATCTGTTGATTAATAAGAGTTTATTGATTTCCAGATAAATCTGCGTTCAGAGCATCTGTTAGTGCTTGAGTTGCCTCTTCTGCACTTACTGTTTGCTCTTCAACAACTTCACCCTGCTTGCGGCGAGCCATACGGTCTTGGTGATACGCAAAGCCAGTACCGGCTGGGATCAGACGACCCACAATTACGTTTTCTTTCAGACCACGAAGCTCATCGCTCTTACCATTCACTGCGGCATCTGTAAGAACACGTGTTGTTTCTTGGAAAGACGCTGCCGAGATGAAAGATTCGGTTGCTAGTGATGCTTTCGTGATACCCATAAGTTGTATTTCAAACTTCGCTGGGATTTTACCTTGTTTTTCAAGGTCACGATTAGCGATATTAACGCGAGCTACTTCAATTTGCTCACCCGCTAAGAACTCAGTATCACCGCCGTCAAGGATGGTACATTTACGTAGCATCTGACGAATAATTGTTTCAATGTGCTTATCATTGATCTTAACGCCCTGCAAACGGTAAACCTCTTGCACTTCGTTAACAATGTAGTTAGCAACATGAGTCACACCACGTAGGCGTAAGATGTCATGTGGTGATTCAGGACCATCGGCGATAACTTCACCTTTAGACACTTGCTCACCTTCAAACACGTTAAGTTGACGCCACTTAGGAATCATCTCTTCGTAATGATCGCCTTCAGCTGGTGTAATAACTAAACGTTTCTTACCTTTAGTCTCTTTACCGAAGCTAATAGTACCTGTGATTTCAGCTAAGATAGCTGGATCTTTTGGCTTACGTGCTTCAAATAAGTCGGCTACGCGTGGTAGACCACCCGTGATATCACGAGTTTTCGAACCTTCTTGCGGAATACGTGCAAGTACGTCACCTGGGTTTGCTGTAACGCCATCTGTCACTTCAATCGTAGTGAATGAAGGTAGACGTGTTTCTTGCAAGCCGCGCTCTTCACTTTCGATGATAAGCTTAGGCTCTTTCGCATTTACTTTAGCAAGGTCTTTAACAACTACACGGGTTAAGCCGGTTAGTTCATCAGTTTGTGCTTCCGTATTTGAGTCATCAATATCGCTGAACGAGATTTTTGACTTATGCTCAAGAACGATTGGGTGACTATGCGGGTCCCAAGTAGCAACGATGTCGTTACCTTGAACTTCTGCATTGTCTTGTACTGTTAGTACCGCACCGTAAGGTACTTTATAACGCTCTTTTTCACGACCGAAGCTATCAATGATAGTGATTTCAGTTGAACGTGAAGTAATTACAATCTTACCGTCGGTATTAAGTACATACTTAGCGTTATGTAGTTTTAACGTACCGTCAGTTTTAACTTGTACATTGTTTTCAGCTGATGCTCTTGATGCCGCACCACCGATGTGGAATGTACGCATCGTAAGCTGTGTACCCGGCTCACCGATTGATTGTGCCGCGATAACACCTACTGATTCACCCGCGTTGATGATATGACCACGTGCAAGGTCACGACCATAACACTTAGCACATACACCAAAGTCGTTATCACACGTGATAACAGAACGTACGCGAACTTCATCTACTGAGTGCTCTTCTAAAAGGTCACACAGTTTTTCATCAAGCATGATATTACGTTCTACTAATACAGTATCTGTATTAGGGATAACCACAGGCTCAGCTACAACACGACCTAGTACACGTTCGCGAAGTGCTTCTACAACGTCACCACCTTCAATAAGCGGTTTCATTGTTAAGCCATCTTCTGTGCCACAGTCGTCTTCATTGATCACCAAATCTTGTGCAACGTCTACTAGACGACGCGTTAGGTAACCTGAGTTAGCTGTTTTAAGTGCTGTATCGGCAAGACCTTTACGCGCACCGTGCGTTGAGATGAAGTACTGTAGTACGTTTAGACCTTCACGGAAGTTAGCCGTGATTGGCGTCTCGATGATTGAACCATCTGGACGTGCCATTAGACCACGCATACCTGCTAGCTGACGGATCTGAGCGGCACTACCACGAGCACCTGAATCGGCCATCATAAACACTGAGTTAAATGACGGTTGCTCTTCTTCTTCACCTTTGGCATTGATAACCGTGTCTTTAGACAAGTTGGCCATCATTTCACGTGATAAGTTTTCATTTACACGTGACCAGATATCGATAACTTTATTGTACTTTTCACCAGCCGTTACAAGACCTGATTGGAATTGTTGGTTGATTTCAGTTACCTCAGCTTCAGCTGATTCAATGATTGATGCTTTAACTGGTGGGATAACTAAGTCATCGATACCAATTGAAACACCTGACTTCATTGCGTAGTGGAAACCGGTGTACATAACTTGGTCAGCAAACACAACAGTGTCTTTAAGACCTAGACGACGGTAACACTCGTTTAATAAGCCAGAAATCTGCTTTTTACCTAATGCTTGGTTGATTGACTCAAACGGCATACCTTTAGGTAAAATTAGAGACAGAATTGCACGACCAACAGTAGTGTCGATAAGCGTCACAGTGTCTTCAACAACACCTGCTTCGTTAGTGATTGACTGACTAATACGCACTTTAACGCGCGCGTGAAGTTCTGCGTTACCACTACGGTATGCTTTTTCTGCTTCTTTAGGATCTTTAAATACAATGCCTTCGCCTTTCGCATTAATGCGATCGCGCGTCATGTAGTAAAGACCTAATACAACATCCTGTGAAGGAACGATGATTGGCTCACCATTCGCTGGAGATAGAATGTTGTTAGTAGACATCATTAGTGCACGAGCTTCTAACTGAGCTTCAAGCGTTAACGGTACGTGTACCGCCATTTGGTCACCATCGAAGTCGGCGTTGTAAGCCGCACATACTAATGGGTGTAAATGGATTGCTTTACCTTCAATTAGTACAGGTTCGAACGCTTGGATACCTAAACGGTGAAGTGTAGGTGCACGGTTAAGTAATACTGGATGTTCACGAATTACTTCGTCTAGTACATCCCATACTTCCGCTACTTCGCGCTCTACCATTTTCTTAGCAGCTTTGATTGTCGTAGCCATGCCGCGACGCTCTAATTTGCCATAGATGAATGGTTTGAATAGCTCAAGTGCCATCTTCTTAGGAAGACCACATTGGTGAAGCTTAAGTGTAGGACCAACCGTGATTACAGAACGGCCAGAGTAATCTACACGCTTACCAAGTAAGTTCTGACGGAAACGACCTTGCTTACCCTTGATCATATCAGCAAGAGATTTAAGCGGACGCTTGTTAGAACCTGTAATTGCACGACCACGACGACCGTTATCAAGTAGCGCATCTACCGCTTCTTGTAACATACGTTTTTCGTTGCGTACGATAATATCTGGTGCAGCTAAATCTAATAGACGCTTAAGACGGTTATTACGGTTAATAACACGACGGTAAAGGTCGTTTAGATCAGATGTCGCAAAACGACCACCGTCTAGCGGTACTAATGGACGTAAGTCAGGTGGCAATACTGGAAGTACTGTCATGATCATCCACTCAGGGTTATTGCCTGATTGGTGGAACGATTCCATTAACTTAAGACGCTTAGTGATCTTTTTACGCTTCGTTTCAGAGTTAATTGTTGGTAACTCTTCACGCATTTCTGCAATTAATTGGCCAAGATCAAGTTCACGAAGCAAGTCTAATACTGCTTCTGCACCCATCTTAGCTTCAAACTCATCACCGTGCTCTTCAAGTGCATCTAGGTATTCTTCTTCACCTAATAGTTGACCACGCTCAAGCGTTGTCATACCAGGCTCAGTTACTACGAATGATTCGAAGTAAAGAACACGTTCAATATCACGAAGTGTCATATCAAGCATTAAGCCAATACGAGACGGTAATGATTTTAAAAACCATATATGTGCTACTGGGCTCGCAAGATCGATATGACCCATACGATCACGACGCACTTTTGTAAGTGTAACTTCAACGCCACACTTCTCACAGATCACACCACGGTGTTTAAGGCGTTTATATTTACCACATAAACACTCATAATCTTTCACTGGGCCGAAAATACGGGCACAGAATAAGCCATCGCGCTCAGGCTTGAAAGTACGGTAGTTAATAGTCTCAGGTTTCTTTACTTCACCGTATGACCATGAACGAACCATGTCTGGTGAAGCAAGACCAATGCGAATTGCATCGAATTCTTCGGTCTTATTTTGTTGCTTCAGAAACTTAAGTAAGTCTTTCACCTTAGCTCTCCTGTCGGAGTTAATCTTGAGGGCGGATAATCTCGCCCCTACATTCTATTCAGCCGTAACAGATGCTGCAGGGTTAACTGCAGCATCTAATTGGCTTAATTTTCTTCCAACTCGATGTTGATACCCAGTGAGCGGATTTCTTTCAACAATACGTTGAACGATTCTGGCATACCTGGTTCCATTTTATGGTTACCATCAACGATGTTTTTATACATCTTAGTACGACCGTTCACGTCATCCGATTTCACTGTTAGCATTTCTTGTAGAGTGTAAGCAGCACCGTAAGCTTCAAGTGCCCATACTTCCATCTCACCAAAACGCTGGCCACCGAACTGTGCTTTACCACCCAGCGGCTGCTGAGTAACAAGGCTATAAGAACCAGTAGAACGTGCGTGCATCTTATCGTCAACCAAGTGGTTAAGTTTAAGCATGTACATGTAACCAACAGTTACTTGACGTTCAAACTGATCGCCAGTACGGCCATCATAGAGTGTAACCTGACCACTTCTTGGGTATCCACCAAGCTCTAGCATGTCTTTGATTTCGTCTTCTTTAGCGCCATCAAATGCAGGAGTAGCGATTGGTAAACCACCTTTTAAGTTATCAGCTAAACGACGAATTTCATCATCAGAGAAGCTAGCAATATCTACTTCTTGACGAGATTCACCGATTTCGTAAGCTTGCTTGATGAATTCACGTAGCTCATGTAGCTCACGTTGTTCCTTCATCATTTCCTCTAAGCGCTCACCAATACCACGTGCAGCTAGACCCATATGTGTTTCAAGGATCTGACCGATGTTCATTCGTGATGGTACACCTAGTGGATTTAGTACGATATCTACCGTACGACCTTTATCATCGTATGGCATATCTTCTACTGGTACGATAGTCGAGATAACACCTTTGTTACCGTGACGACCCGCCATTTTATCACCCGGTTGGATACGACGTTTAACAGCTAGGTATACTTTAACAATCTTAAGTACGCCTGGTGCTAAGTCATCACCTTGAGTAATTTTACGACGTTTGTTTTCAAACTTCTTATCGTATTCAGCTTTAAGCTCATCGTACTGTGCAGCTAGTTGCTCAAGTTCAGCTTGCTTGTCTTCTTGTGCAAGGCTTTGAGTAAGTAGCTTTTCAGCATTTAGTGACGCTAAGTTGTCTTCATCGAAGCCTGCTGCAGCAAGTAGCTTGCGAGCACGGTCTAATACACCGGCTTCTAGAATACGGAACTCTTCGTTGAAGTCTTTCTTCGCTTCGCGAAGCTGCATGTCTTCAACTTCTAACGCACGCTTATCTTTTTCAACACCATCACGGGTGAAAACTTGTACGTCAATTACAGTACCAGTTACAGAGTTTGGTACACGTAAAGAGCTGTCTTTAACGTCAGACGCTTTTTCGCCGAAGATAGCACGCAGTAGCTTCTCTTCAGGTGTTAATTGCGTCTCGCCTTTCGGAGTCACTTTACCTACTAGGATATCGCCGCCTTTAACTTCAGCACCAATATAAACAACGCCTGATTCATCAAGCTTGCCTAGCGCAGACTCACCCACATTCGGGATATCTGCAGTGATCTCTTCAGGACCTAATTTAGTATCACGGGCAACACACTGTAGTTCTTGAATGTGGATAGTCGTTAGACGATCTTCTTCAACTACGCGCTCTGATAGTAAGATTGAATCCTCGAAGTTATAACCGTTCCATGGCATGAATGCCACGCGAAGGTTTTGACCAAGGGCTAAGTCACCTAAGTCAGTCGAAGGACCATCTGCTAACACGTCACCACGAGTAACCGGTTCGCCAACCATGCACGTTGGTTTTTGGTTAATACATGTATTTTGGTTAGAACGTGTGTATTTAGTAAGGTTGTAAATGTCGATGCCCGCTTCACCAGGAATACGCTCATCGTCATGTACGTTTACAACGATGCGGCTAGCATCGGCGTACATTACTTCACCACCACGTTTAGCAACAATCGTTACACCAGAATCTTTCGCTAGTGTTAACTCAATACCTGTACCTACTAACGGCTTATCCGCTTTCAATGTTGGTACTGCTTGACGTTGCATGTTTGAACCCATCAATGCACGGTTAGCATCATCGTGTTCTAGGAACGGGATAAGTGCTGCCGCTACAGAGATCACCTGTTGTGGTGATACATCCATATATTGCTGGTCCATGCGACCCATAAAGGTAGATTCACCTTTGTGACGACACGGAATAAGTTCATCAACAAACTCATTGGTTTCAGTTAAGTTTGAGTTCGCCTGTGCGATAACAAACTGACCTTCTTCAATGGCTGATAAATAATCAACTTCATCAGTTACTACACCATCTACCACTTTACGGTAAGGTGTTTCTAAGAAACCGTAATCATTTGTACGTGCGTACGTAGATAACGAGTTAATTAGACCGATGTTTGGACCCTCAGGAGTCTCGATTGGACATACGCGACCATAGTGAGTTACGTGAACGTCACGTACTTCAAAGCCAGCGCGCTCACGTGTTAGACCGCCCGGGCCTAATGCAGAAATACGACGCTTATGCGTTACTTCTGATAGCGGGTTATTTTGGTCCATAAACTGTGATAACTGAGACGAGCCGAAGAACTCTTTAACCGCTGCCGAAATAGGCTTAGCGTTAATAAGATCTTGTGGCATTATCGCGTCAAGGTCACCTAAGCTTAAACGCTCACGTACAGCACGTTCTACACGTACTAGACCAACACGGAATTGGTTCTCAGCCATTTCGCCAACACTACGTATACGACGGTTGCCTAAGTGGTCAATATCATCAACATCGCCTTGACCGTTACGAATAGCAATTAATACTTTCATAACAGACACGATGTCTTCTTTGCTTAATGTGCCAGGGCCTGTGTCTGTATCGTAACCAACACGGCTATTGAACTTCATACGACCTACAGTAGATAAGTCATAACGTTCTTCAGAGAAGAATAAGTTCTCGAATAAGGCTTCAGCCGCGTCTTTCGTCGGTGGCTCGCCTGGGCGCATCATGCGGTAAATTTCTACTAATGCTTCTAAACGGTTGCTAGACGAGTCAATATTTAATGTATTTGACATGTAAGCGCCGCTGTCCACTTCATTGATGTATAACGTCTCAATTTTAGTGTGACCTGCTTTAACCAATTCAGCCATCAACTCTAGTGATAGCTCGTCATTAGCGTTTGCAATAACTTCACCTGTTGACTCATCAACATAGTTTTTAGCTACAATACGGCCAATGATGTACTCATGTGGTACTTCTAATTGATTAATGCCTTTTTTCTCGATGCTCTTGATGTGGCGAGCCGTAATACGACGACCGCTTTCAACAAGTACTTCACCGTCTTCGCCTTTGATATCAAAAGCGGCAGTTTCACCACGTAAACGTGAAGGCACAAGTTCCATAAGAACTTTACCGTCAGTTACTTCAAACGCGGTAGTATCGAAGAACATATCTAAGATTTCTTCGCTAGAGTACTCAAGTGCACGTAAAATAATAGACGCCGGTAATTTACGACGACGGTCTATACGTACATATAAGTTATCTTTTGCATCAAATTCGAAGTCTAACCATGAACCACGGTAAGGTATAACGCGTGCGTTATATAATACTTTACCCGATGAATGGGTTTTACCGCGGTCGTTATCAAAGAATACACCAGGGCTACGGTGTAGCTGAGAAACGATAACACGCTCTGTACCATTGATTACAAAAGTACCGGTATCAGTCATGAGCGGAATTTCGCCCATGTAAACTTCTTGCTCTTTAATGTCTTTAACTGTGCCTGGAGCTTCTTTGTCCATAACTACAAGACGCAGTTTCACGCGAAGTGGAGCAGAATAAGTCACACCGCGAATTTGACATTCTTTTACATCGAATACTGGCTCACCAATACGATAACTTACGTATTGAAGCTCAGAATTTCCCGAGTAGCTTTTAATAGGGAACACAGAACGGAAGGCTGCTTCCAAACCATGATCGCCATCAGCGTCTGGGACTAAGAATTTTTTAAACGATTCTAACTGTGTCGACAGTAAGAAAGGTATATCCAAAACTTGTGGACGTTTACCAAAATCCTTACGGATACGTTTCTTTTCAGAATAAGAGTAAGCCATGGGGTTCCTCAGCTTGCTGATCTTTGACCCGACCTGTTCTTGTAAGAACAGACTTAACTGGCATCTATGCCAAGATTTACAACATTTAATTGTTGTTCTAATTAACTCCGCCTTAGCAACACTAGCAAACTATAAAGCGTTGAAAGTAAAGAGAAAATCAGATTTTATTTGAGCTACAGGAATACATAACTCTATAGCGCAAAAAGGCCGGTGATTAAATAATCACCAGCCCTTGCCTGATTACTCAGGCAGCGAACCTAGCGTGAGCTAGATTACTTAACCTCAACTTCAGCACCAGCTTCAGTAAGGTCTTTTTGAAGTGCTTCAGCTTCTTCTTTAGATACACCTTCTTTGATAGGTGCAGGAGCAGCTTCAACAAGAGCTTTCGCTTCTTTAAGGCCTAGGCCTGTTGCGCTACGTACAGCTTTGATTGCCGCAACCTTGTTAGCGCCAGCGCCAGTAAGGATTACGTCAAATTCAGTTTTCTCTTCAGCAGCTTCAGCAGCAGGACCTGCTACCATAGCAGCTGCAGCAGTTACGCCGAATTTTTCTTCCATTGCTTCAACAAGAGCAACAACGTCCATTACTGACATTTCAGCAATTGCGTCAAGGATTTGGTCTTTAGTTACAGACATTACAAATTTCCTAATAATTAACGGACTCTAGGTCCAAATAAATTTACACCGAAAGAGAGGTTAAACAGCTTAAAATTAAGCAGCTTGCTCTTCTTTCTGTACACGTACTGCTTCAATTGTTTTACACAATTTGCCAGCAGACGCTTCTTTCATAGCGCTCATTAAGCGTGCAACAGCTTCATCGTATGTAGGTAATGTAGCAAGCATTGCTGCATCTACAACATTTCCTTCAAAAGCGGCCGTTTTAACTTCGAATTTCTCATTCTTTTTCGCGAAATCTGCGAAGATACGCGCAGCAGCACCAGGGTGCTCTGATGAGAAAGCGATTAAGCTTGGACCAACTAACGAATCAGATAGACATTCAAATTCAGTACCTTCAACAGCACGTTTTGCTAGAGTGTTACGAACAACTTTCATCCATACACCAGCTTCACGAGCTTCTTTACGAAGGGCTGTAATTGCGCCTACTGCTACACCACGAGAATCTGCAACAACTGCAGAAAGAGCACCATTGGCTGCTTCGTTGACTTCAGCAACAATTGCTTTTTTGCCTTGAAGATTTAAAGCCATGGGTGTTACTCCTGGTTTAATGGGTCACCGACACTCGGCTTCCCTGTTTTACTCTTCCCTATCAACAAACTTGATAGAGATGCTTTTTACGGCGAGAGCCAGAAGAGATTAGGAAAAATCTATCTGGGGATTCACACCGTCTACGTAGGTAATATTAAGGCCGAAGCCACCTACGGTCTTGGACGGAAGCCCAATTTATCGCATCACTCAAGAGCTTAGCGAAATTATGGACTTCAACCCGAATTCTTTACTTGTTAAATAATAAATTATTCAACAAAATGGCGCAAAATTATAGTACAAATTTCACGCCATGTAAACACCTATTAAGCTACAGAAGTGCTTAAAGTGTTTTGGTCAACAGCAACACCTGCGCCCATTGTTGTAGAGATGGTTACTTTCTTAACGTAAACACCTTTAGCTTGAGAAGGTTTAGCCTTCTTAAGCGCAACGATTAGAGCTTCAAGGTTTTGTTGAAGTTGCTCAGCAGTGAAATCAACCTTACCGATAGTAGTATGGATGATACCATTTTTGTCATTACGGTAACGTACTTGACCTGCTTTCGCATTTTTAACTGCTTCTGCAACGTTAGGCGTTACAGTACCAGTTTTAGGGTTTGGCATTAGACCACGTGGACCTAAGATTTGACCTAGTTGACCAACAACACGCATAGCGTCTGGTGATGCAACAACAACGTCAAAATCCATCTCGCCTTTCTTAACTAGTTCAGCAAGATCTTCCATGCCTACTAATTCAGCACCGGCTTCTTTTGCAGCTTCTGCATTAGCGCCTTGAGTGAATACAGCAACACGAACATCACGGCCAGTACCGTTAGGTAGTACAGTTGCACCACGAACGTTCTGGTCAGATTTACGAGCGTCAATACCAAGGTTAACAGCAACGTCAACACTTTCTACGAATTTAGCTGTCGCTAACTCTTTTAAAAGAGCAACTGCTTCATTGATTTCGTAATCTTTAGTTACTTCCACTTTTTCGCGGATAGTACGCATACGTTTAGTTAATTTAGCCATTTCTTAGTCCTCTACGTTCAAGCCCATCGCACGCGCAGAACCTGCGATAGTGCGAACCGCAGCGTCCATATCAGCCGCTGTAAGGTCAGCTCGTTTTGTCTCAACGATCTCTTCAAGTTGAGCACGAGTTACTGTGCCTACTTTTTCAGTGTTAGGACGGCCTGAGCCTGATTTGATACCAGCAGCTTTCTTAAGTAAGTAAGCAGCAGGTGGCGTTTTCATATCGAACGTAAATGAACGGTCACCGTAAACAGAGATCACTACAGGAACTGGAGCGCCTTTTTCGATAGACTCTGTACGCGCGTTAAACGCTTTACAGAATTCCATGATGTTTACACCGTGTTGACCTAGTGCAGGACCTACTGGAGGACTAGGATTAGCCATACCAGCGGCAACTTGTAGCTTGATTAAAGCTTCAACTTTTTTAGCCATTATAAATACCTCATTTGGTGGGTCTTAGCCTTGTGCGCGCGAGGACGCGTACTCTAACGGCTTCCCAGTTTAAAAATTGGTTTCGTACTTTTTGCGAGCAAAAATAAATTTTTGCCTTAATACAAAAAGGCCGCTGATTATAAGTTAATCAGCGGCCTTTTTCAAGCTTCGTGCCAAAATTTTAGTAAATAATGGCGAAGCTTTTTTAATCAATTACTTATCTTGTTCAACTTGACCAAATTCAAGTTCAACCGGTGTAGAACGACCAAAAATAAGTACCGACACTTTCACGCGGCTCTTTTCGTAGTCAACTTCTTCAACAACACCGCTAAAGTCAGCAAATGGACCATCAGTAACACGCACAACTTCACCTGGCTCAAATAATGTAGCTGGTTTAGGTGCTTCAGCGTTTTCTTGAAGACGGTTAAGAATGCGTTCTGCTTCTTTAGAACTAATAGGCGCTGGGCGGTCAGAAGTACCACCAATAAAGCCCATTACACGTTCAGTGCTGTTCACTAAGTGCCAGCTTGCATCGTTCATATCCATTTGTACTAGTACGTAACCTGGGAAGAATTTACGCTCAGATTTACGCTTTTGACCGGCGCGCATCTCAACAACTTCTTCTGTTGGTACTAATATCTCACCAAAGCTCTCTTCAAGACCTTCAATTTTAATGTGCTCTGATAACGTTTGCGCTACACGCTTTTCGTAACCAGAGAATGCTTGTACAACGTACCAGCGTAATTTAATTTCTTTGTTCTCATCCGACATGGGATCAGATCTCCAATCCAGTTAAAAAGCCTACAGCGCGGAATAAAATGCCATCTAATCCCCAAAGGATAAGCGCCATAATCACTGTTGCAACCATTACGATTAATGTCGTGTGGGTAGTTTCTTGACGCGTTGGCCAAACAACTTTACGTACTTCAATGCGTGCTTCTTTAGCAAATGCTAAAAAGTCACGGCCTTTAGCGGTTTGCGAGGCAATACCTAAACCTGCTGCTATAGCAACCACAACGCCAATTGCACGTAGTAATACAGACTGATCTGCAAACATGTGATTACCAACAACTGCGCCTGCAAGTAGCGCGATTGCTACTAACCACTTTACCGACTCCATCGCACTTGATGGTGTTTCTACATTCGTGCTCATAATATTATTACCTTAACTACAGACACAACAACCCTACACAACGGCAGGGTTAATCCATTAAAATCTAAACTTAAAAACAGACTTATTTAAACCGATTTTTAACCCCAGACTTACTCAACTTATGAGTAAAAATGGCAGGGGCGGAGAGATTCGAACTCCCAACCGTCGGTTTTGGAGACCGCTGTTCTACCAATTGGAACTACGCCCCTGCAAAGTGGATGCCTATTATACTTACGCAAATCATTAACACAAGCCTAAAAGATACCCACATAGGAAAATCTAATTAATTAATTCCATTATTGTTTCGCCTGCCAATCATTTACTCTCTTATATAAAGGCGTAGTGCTTAATTTAATGGTTATTTTTCTAATACTTTATATACATCACTTAGTAAGCTTGATGCGCCAAACCTAAATGTAGCGGCTTGTAAGTAGTCATCGCCCATAATTGAGCGTGTCAGTGCTAAATACTCCTTTGCATCAATAACAGTTTTAACTCCGCCTGCGGCTTTAAAACCAACAACCTTACCCGATTGTTTAATAGCGCTGAGCATCACGTTTGTTGCGTCAAGCGTTGCATTTATTGCCACTTTACCTGTGCTGGTTTTTACAAAATCAGCCCCGCCTTGAATAGCCAAGTTTGTAGCTTTAGTGATTAGCTCTGCAGTTTTAAGTTCGCCACTTTCTATAATTACTTTTAATTGCGCTTTTGTACCACAGGCTTTTTTGCTTTGAGTTACATACTCAAGCACTTTGCTGTGCTCGCCAGCAATAAGTGCTTTATACGGGATCACTAAATCTATTTCATCCGCGCCGCGCTCAATTGCTAGCAGTGTTTCGTTTATCACATCGCTCAGTGGCGCATCACCACTAGGAAAATTTGTAACCGTTGCTACTTTTACATGGTTAAGCTCACGCGCAGCCAGTGCTATTTTTGCATCATCTACAAAATCACTGTAAACGCATACTGCAGCAGGCGTGCCCAATTTAGGGTTAATACTATTTACAAGCTGCTGAATATCACTGGCCGTGTCTGAGGTGTTTAGGCTTGTTAAATCCATAAGCGATACAGCTAAGTGTGCATCGTTGTGTTGTTCAGTCATACGTAATCCCTTTAAGTAGGCGATAAATTAGGTTTAGCGCCATAGTAACAAATTAACGTAATCTCGCTATAGCTCATAACCAAACACTATAAGCACATTATTTTGCGTGTAATGCGCGTTAATCCCCTATAGATTAAGGCTTAAACCTAAAACAACCACCCATTATAACTTTTGGTTATATAAACTTGGTTTTAATTATTTTTTACTTACTAGTGCGCGCTATATTCTGCCCCCTGCTCAATAGCGTTTTATTTTAGATTTTACTTAGAGGTGTTAACCACGTGCAGTATTTACCTATCTTTACCAAACTCGACAACAAACCTGTGCTGGTTGTTGGCGGTGGAGAGGTCGCATTACGCAAATGTCGCGCGTTTTTAAAAGCCCGCGCAAATGTAACCTTAGTGGCACCTTGGTTTTGTGATGAATTAAAAGAACATGCACAAAACAATGAAGTAACGCTTATTGATGCCTATTTTGATGAGTCGCACCTTGATGGCAAAATGCTGGTTATAGCAGCCACAGACTTAGACGAAGTAAACAACAATGTATTTGAGCTAGCTAACGCACGCAATGTATTTGTAAATGTGGTTGATGACCAACCTAAATGTACGTTTATATTCCCATCAATTGTAGACCGTGACCCAATAACCATTGCTATTTCAAGTGCAGGCACCGCGCCAGTACTTGCTCGGCGACTACGTGAAAAGCTTGAAACGTTAATCCCACAACACATTGGCCCACTGGCTACTTTAGTTGGCAGTTTTAGAGACAAAGTAAAACAGCGCTTTAAGCACTTTGCCGATCGTCGCCAATTTTGGGAAGGCGTGTTTGATTCATCAGTCGTAAGCAAAGTGCAAACAGGTAATACCGATGCAGCACAAGCACAACTAGATCAAATGCTTGATGCCAAAGCCGAGCCAGAAGGCGAAGTGTATGTAGTGGGTGCAGGCCCAGGCGACCCTGAGCTTTTAACACTTAAAGCATTGCAGTTAATGCAGCAAGCCGATGTCGTTGTATACGACTATTTAGTGTCTGATGAAATTATGGAATTAGTACGCCGTGATGCCGATTTAGTTTGCGTAGGCAAGCGTATGGGCAATCACAGTGTAGCGCAAGAAGATACCAACCAAATGCTGGTTGATTTTGCCAAGCAAGGCAAAAAAGTATGTCGCATTAAAGGCGGCGACCCATTTATTTACGGACGTGGTGGCGAAGAAGTACAAGTACTGGCTGCCAATAATGTTAATTATCAAATAGTACCGGGTATAACTGCCGCCGCTGGTTGTAGCGCGTATGCGGGTATTCCGCTTACTCACCGCGACCACGCACAAGCCATCCAGTTTGTAACAGGGCATTGTAAAAAAGATGGCCAGGAGCTCGATTGGCAATCGCTTGCTAAAGCGCATCAAACTTTAGCTATTTATATGGGCGTTATTAAATCGCCACATATACAGGCTCAGCTTTTAAAACATGGCCGCAGCGCTAATACGCCAGTTGCCATAATCGAAAACGGCACGCGTAAAAACCAGCGTGTTGTTACGGGGCAATTAGGTGAGCTTGCAGATTTAATAGAGCGCAACAGTGTGGTATCGCCAGCATTACTTATTATTGGCGAAGTAGCCGCCCTGCACTCGCAGCTTGCATGGTTTGGCCAAAACGAGCAAACCAGTAGCTTTGCTCAGCCGCTGACCGGCGTATCAAATACATAATTATATTTTACTTAATCACTTTTAATCATTTTAGTAGGACGACTAACAATGGCTTTAACTCACCTTCAGCAACTTGAAGCTGAAAGTATCAAAATCATGCGCGAAGTCGCCGCTGAGTTTGAGAACCCAGTAATGCTTTACTCAATTGGTAAAGATTCATCGGTACTTTTGCACTTAGCGCGTAAAGCATTTTACCCTGCAAAAATTCCGTTTCCGTTATTACACGTAGACACCAACTGGAAGTTTCGTGAAATGATTGAGTTTCGCGATCGCCTTGCAAAAGAATACGGTTTTGACCTGCTGGTACACAAAAACCCAGAAGGCATGGCAATGGGTATTAGCCCGTTTGAGCATGGCTCGGGTAAACATACCGACATAATGAAAACCCAAGGCTTAAAGCAAGCGCTAGATAAATACGGCTTTGATGCTGCATTTGGTGGTGCACGCCGCGATGAAGAAAAGTCTCGCGCTAAAGAGCGTGTTTACTCGTTCCGCGATAAACACCACCGCTGGGACCCTAAAAACCAACGTCCGGAGCTTTGGAATACTTACAACAGCCAAGTTAACCCAGGTGAGAGCATTCGTGTATTCCCACTGTCTAACTGGACTGAGCTTGATATTTGGCAATACATTTACCAAGAAAACATTGAAATGGTTCCGCTTTATTTAGCGAAAGAGCGCCCAGTAGTAGAGCGCGACGGCACCTTAATTATGGTCGACGATGAGCGCATGCCACTTGCTGAGGGCGAAGTACCACAAATGAAGTCGGTACGTTTTCGTACTTTAGGCTGCTACCCACTTACCGGGGCAGTTGAATCTACAGCCAGTAACCTAACAGAAATTATTGAAGAAATGCTGCTATCTACGTCATCTGAACGTGAAGGCCGTGTAATAGATCACGACTCAGCAGGCTCAATGGAGAAGAAAAAACGTGAGGGGTATTTCTAATGTCTACCAATACTAACGACACCATTAACGAAGTAAAAGAGATTGGCATAGACGCCTACCTAGCACGCCAACAAGATAAAAGCTTATTGCGTATGCTTACCTGTGGCAGCGTAGATGACGGTAAATCAACACTGATTGGCCGCCTACTGCACGACAGCCACCAAATTTATGAAGATCAGCTAGCAGCTCTTCATAAAGATAACGAAAAAGTAGGTAACGCAGGCGAAGAGCTAGACTTAGCGCTACTAGTAGATGGCCTACAAGCTGAGCGCGAGCAAGGTATTACTATTGACGTAGCGTACCGTTATTTTTCAACGGCTAAGCGTAAATTTATTATTGCCGACACCCCAGGGCACGAGCAATACACACGCAACATGGTAACAGGCGCATCAACAAGCGATGTAGCCATTATTTTGGTTGATGCCCGCTACGGTGTGCAAGTACAAACTAAGCGTCATAGCTTTATTTGTGACTCACTAGGTATTAAACAGTTTGTGGTCGCGATTAATAAAATGGATATCGTTGATTTTGACGAAACCGTTTATGAAAAAATTAAAGCCGATTACCTTAAATTTGCTGAGCAACTTAACGTATCAAACATTAAGTTTGTGCCTATGTCGGCGCTTAAAGGCGACAACGTAGTAACCCGCTCTGCTCATACGCCTTATTACACCGACAAGCCATTGCTTGAGCTTTTAGAAGACTCACCAGCGGCCGAAACCGATACCGGCTTTGAAGCACGCTTGCCTGTGCAATATGTAGTGCGCCCTAACTTAAACTTCCGTGGTTTTCAGGGCACATTGGCATCAGGTAAATTACAAGTTGGCGATGCAATAAAAGTATTACCGTCGGGTAAAACATCAAGTATTAAAGAAATTGTGACCTTTAATGGCAACCTAGATCACGCAGAGGCCGGCCAAGCAATTACCGTTACCCTCAATAGCGAAATTGATATTAGCCGCGGCGATGTCATTGTGCCGCAAAGCTCAAGTGCAACGGTTACTAATCTTATAAAAGCTAAACTTGTGTGGATGCACGAAGAACCGCTGGTACTAGGTAAAAGCTACAACATTAAACTAGGTAGCAAAAATACATCAGCCGTGGTTAAAAAGATTGACCACACTATTGATGTAAACACCCTAGAGCACGGCACAGCCGATTCACTTCAGCTAAACGAAATTGCCATTGTCACGCTTGAACTAAGCGAAACAATATTAGCTGACGAGTATCACAACAACCACGAAACTGGCTCATTTATCCTTATCGACCGTTTATCTAACTTAACGGTTGCCGCAGGTATGATTGAGCAAGTACTAAAAAGCGAAAAACAAAACAGCGATTTCAGCGACTTTGAAATTGAGTTTAATAGCTTAGTACGCAAGCACTTCCCACATTGGCAAGCGCTTGATATTTCAAAACTGTAAGTATAAAAATGTCTGTTAGGAATATAAAAGCATGGTAGAGCAGCTCGTTTTAACAGGCATTATGCTTACCTTAGTTGGGTGCCTTTTTGGCACCCGCATTAATCCAGCATGGTTATTTGTAAGTGCTATTGGTACGGGTTATTTAACAGGCCTGATTGACCTTGAAAGCATGTTAGTAAACTACGCAAACCCGTCGCTCATTACCCTCGTATTATTAGTGCTGGTTTCAATCGCTATTGAAAAAACCACACTCATACAACAGCTTTCCCAATCGTTATCTAAAGGGAGCTTAGTAAAGTCGGTAACAAAGCTTGGTTTATCAACCGCGTTTTTATCGTCATTTACTAACAATACCGCGGTTGTGGCATCGCTTATCACCGCCATAAAAGACAACCCAAATCATTCACCCTCAAAGCTACTATTACCGCTGTCGTACACCGCTATATTAGGCGGCACCATTACACTTATTGGTACATCAACCAATTTAATAGTGAACGGTTTTGCCGTAGATGCAGGCATGGCGCCACTGGGCTTTTTCGATTTTACCTTAGTGGGCATTGGCGCATTAAGTGTGGGCCTCATTACTATTTTAGTGATGCTCAAATACCTGCCCGACAACGGCAAAAACACACAAGAGGTTATTCCCTTTTACTTAGAGGGAAAAGTGCAGGCAGACTCTAAACTTATTGGCCGCACCGTAGAAGAAAACGGCCTACGCGATTTAAAAGATTTATTTCTCGCCGAAATTATTCGTGGCGATGAGCGTATATACGCAGTAACCCCTCAGCAAATTATTAGACAAAACGACGTACTGCTGTTTGTTGGCGATATTAAATCGGTGCCCTTATTAAGACGCTTTGACGGATTAAAAGTGGTGCACGACAACCACGAAAAAGACATAGAACACTTAGTTGAAGTGGTTGTAAGCCAATCATCAAAGTTTATTGGCAAAACCGTAAAAGAGGCGCGTTTTAGAGAGCAGTTTCATGCCGCTGTTATTGCCATTCGCCGAGGGCACGACCGCTTACAAGGCGGCCTTGGGCAAGTGCAATTGCAAGCCGGCGACTCCTTAATACTCGCCCCAGGTAAAAACTTTTACTCTTTACCTAATTTAAACCGCGAATTTGTGTATATATCGGGGTTTGATTTACAAACACATCTAAAACCTAAACAATCTAATATTGTATTGGCAGGCTTTGCCGCCGTGTTAGGGTTAAGCATTGTAGGTATAGTTCCTTTAGTAAAAGGCCTGCTGGTGTTACTCATTGGCTTATTGCTTAGCGGTACAGTTAAACTGAGCGAAGTAAAACGTCGCTTTCCCATTGAGCTACTCGCCGTTGTAGGCAGTGCCATAGGGCTTGCTAAATTAATGATAGAAACCGGGCTTGCCGGGCAAATATCAGATGCCCTATTTATGGTACTAGGTGATTTTGGCCCTTATGGCGCGTTTATCGCCATATTTTTAATGACCGTATTATTCACCGAGCTTATTACTAATAATGCCGCAGCAGCGCTTTCATTCCCTGTGGCTTACTCGCTAGCAGTGGGTTTTAATGTAGACCCACTACCCTTTATTATGGCGGTAGCGTTTGGTGCATCAGCCAGTTTTATATCGCCGTTTGGGTATCAAACAAACCTTATGGTTTACAGCGCGGGTAACTACCGCTTAAAAGATTACATAACAATGGGCTTGCCCCTTTCTATTATTTATTCAATCACGGTATTAACCTTGATCCCGCTCGTATTTCCTTTTTAATACGGGCGCTTACAGTACAAGAGACACACCACTATGGATGAAAATATTGTTTGGCATAACTACGCAATCACAAAAGCACAACGTAGTGAGCAAAAAAAACATAAACCGGCCATTTTATGGTTTACCGGTTTTTCTGGCTCTGGCAAAAGCACCGTAGCCAACGCATTAGAAGCGGCGCTTAATCAGCAAGGTGCGCACACTTACCTGCTTGATGGCGACAACGTACGTCACGGCTTATGTAAAGACCTTGGCTTTAGCGACGAAGACCGCATCGAAAACATACGCCGCGTTGGCGAAACCGCCAAACTAATGACCGATGCCGGCCTATTAGTGCTTACCGCGTTTATCTCGCCATTTAGAGCAGAGCGCGACATGGTGCGCAGCCTAGTCGATGACGGCGAGTTTATTGAAGTATTTATAGATACCCCGCTTGATGTATGCGAAAGCCGCGATCCTAAAGGCTTATACAAAAAAGCCCGCGCAGGTGAGATTAAACACTTTACCGGTATCGACTCAAGCTACGAAGTACCCAACAACCCAGAAATAATTTTAGATACCAGTAAAAACACCCTAGACCAATCGGTTACACAACTGATAACGTATCTAAAACAAAAGCATATTATAGGTTAACCCCAATGAACCAAACCGAGCTACTAGAAGAAACCCTCATCCTTGCCCGCAAAGCAGGCCAAGCCATAATGGGGATTTACGAAAAGGACTTTAACGTTGAATACAAAGCCGATGAAAGCCCAGTAACCGACGCCGACTTAGCAGCTCATAAAGTCATTGTGACAGGGCTAAAACAGCTCACGCCCGACACACCTATACTTAGCGAAGAAAGCGCTGATATAAGCTGGGACATTCGTCAAACATGGAAAAGCTACTGGTTAGTAGACCCAATCGACGGCACTAAAGAGTTTATTAAAAAGAACGGCGAATTTACCGTAAATATAGCCCTAATCGAAAACGGCAAACCCGTGCTTGCTGTCGTTGACGCGCCCGCGCTTGGCGTATCCTACTTAGCCAGTAACGATATTGGCGCGTTTAAAGACAAAGGCGATGAGCGTATTGAACTTAAAGTAACCACCAAACCTAATAAAGGGTTAATCCGCGTGGTTGGCAGTCGCTCGCACCCATCACCCGATTTAGCCGAGTTTGTAAAACGCTTTGACGACGTTGAAATGGTCTCAAAAGGAAGCTCACTAAAATTATGCTTAGTTGCCGAAGGCAGCGCTGATATTTACCCGCGCTTAGGCCCAACCTGTGAGTGGGATACGGGAGCTGGCCATGCTATTGCTGAAATAGCCGGTGCTAAAGTCACTAAGCTCGATGGCAGCCCACTTATTTATAACACCAAAGATGAGTATTTGAATCCGTATTTTGTAGTGAGTGCGGTGGAAGAATAAAAGCTAAGAGCTTCGAGCTGTTAGCCACGAGCAGCTCAATGTAAACCTAAACACCGTAGGTTGGGTTGAGTGGAACGAAACCCAACAAGCACCCGTTGACCATCTACACTATTTCGCACTAAACAAAAACTTGTCTATCAATTGATAAAACGTATGCTTTTTACGGATAAGTTCTCTTATATCTTTATTTAGTTCAGGAGCATTTGGGATACATCTAAAATCAACTTCTTTAAAGCTCGAAATAAAATCAGTAACATCTTCGATCTTATCAGCACCTATTAAACTAACTAGTTTAATTCCAGACAGTTGAAATGAATCCAAGTCATTCTTAATGTCTTTTTTATCTTTACAACGCAAAAATGATTTTAGCAGTCCAAACAAAAGTGTAGCTGCTACTAAATCTGACTTACTAAAGGCACTTCTTAAGAGTGGAATTAACACCGTATCTAAACTGTTATCCGCTTTTAGACCCACATAACACATCAGATCACATAAGAAAGTAATATTTTTTTGTTCATTACCAAGCGGCATCATCCACTCATTTTTTATCGGTAACATTTTAAATAATGGATATAGCCATTCAAGGGTTATATTAGAAGCTATTATCTTAATAATTTCCTTATGAATATCATCCATAGCCAAGCGTTCTGATTGATCACCTCCAAGCACTGCGGATAAATCATAACCTACCGATTTTTTATGCTTATTTAAGTCATCAGCAGTAAATAATTCGCCTACGAACATAAACCTCTCAAAGCTGTATTCCCGGGTGGAGTTATAACTTAGTATTTTAGTAATCATAGGAAGTAATTTATTAAAGTCAGATTTTTTAATTTCAAAAAAAGAGCGTATATCTCGTATTATTTCTTGGTCACTACATATTTTTTGGGGAAGTGTTTCCAATACAACTCTATCTAAATAACAAACATCTCCAAAGTTTCGTCCAAAATATTGAAAGTAATTGCACGTATCATTAAGAGTTAATTCACGATGTTCTTTTTTTATTCTTGCTAAGACTTTCTCTTCTTTTATTTGACCTGAGGATATTTTAACTTGATCAGTATGCTTCTGTGCAGGTGACGTTTTATACTTTAAACCAAACATTACTTTGTAATATTCAAACATAAAGTTATCTTTATTAGTGTTGTCGTATTCACTAATTCTTTCGATGAATTCTGTAAGATCGAACCCTTGATAGCCTGAAGGATAGCTTTTATTTTGAAGTAATTGCTCAAACTTATCTGGTGAAACTTCTTTTAAAACAGTACTCATTAATAATGAGGTAAAATTAACTTCCCCCATTAATCCAGTAGGTTGCCATATTTGAGACACCCTCCTTAGAATTTTCTTTAACTTCCTTAATGAAGTTATTTTTTTATCGACTAGTTCTACTGAATTATAAAAAGGAATCTTTATTAATTCTTTTATACGCCACTTAGCTATATCTATAGTGTCAACAAACTTACCATCTTCTAAAATATAAAAACGTTTGCAGTCTTTAATTTTAGCGGCATAAACCTGATGGTAACTAATAGCAAATTCTAAAGAACTAATTATAAAGTTAGATAAAATTCTTCTAGCATCAAATGATAAAACATCCTCCCTATAATCAGTTGCCTTTGAAATAACTTCAGCGGCAACTTCATTCTCATTACCCATTACGACGATAAAGTTAATATGACTTAAACCTTTACCTTTCAGTTTATCCAAAAGTGCAGCTATATCATTCAAACGTTTTTCGTTTTCATCACCTGTTCCGCGATCGGCATCTTGCAAAGTAATCAGTAATTTATGATTTGTAACTTTTAATACTGCGTTGAGCTTTAAAAAGCTGCCCTCAATATCAACAGGGCCAGCAAGTAATGTTGAAGCGAATTGAAATACGCTCCCCCCTGATTTAAGAGCTTCGGTATAATGTTTAGGTAAGGCACGGAAAGCGCACATATCAATATACTGGCTTATATCGTCGATAATATGACTCAATACAACATGCGCAACACTGCCGCTGGCTGCGCCCCACGTTGATATATCGCTGTGTATCCATATCCCATCTGTTTTATCCGCAACCCTTAAGTCATTAGCAATAGCGTTCACAATGCTGCTTTTACCACACCCAAACGAGCCACAAAGTGCTATATGTTGAGCTAATGGTTTTTTTTGATATTCATCGCCCCCATTGATCAAACGGTTATAAATTCGGTCAGCATAAACTTGTAAGTCGGGCTCTAAATCACTTTTATGATCAATAGGTCGATCATCAGCAAACCATTTTTGAAATTCTTTTAAACTATTCAGCTCTGGATTTACTTGAATGGTTACTTCTTCATTTTCAGTAATGATGCTTGGCTGTTTACTTTGTCTATATTCATCAAATAATAAGTAAGCCGCCAATATAAAATAGCTAACGGCTAGATAAATGAAAACGTCAAAAGCAGGGGCTATATCAGCTAGGTTGACTGCAAAAATGATAAAGACTGCACTAAGAGCAACCAATACAGCAGTAAATATTGGCTTTTTGGTATAAAGCTTTATTTGATAAATCACGGTTATTAGCATGGCAATAAACGTAAGTGCTAGGTATTTTAAGCTCATAAAACTTCGTGCGTATAACGTAGCTTCATCAAGTTTTGATACTGTAGTTATTACGTACAAAGCAGTCAGAAGTAATGACACTAATACAGCAATTGTCACCGGCGGATATCGCCAGTTAAACCCAATACTGCGTTTGGGGTGCGATATATAAAACTTATCAAGCAGCAGCTTTATGCCAATACCGGCTAAAAAAGCGCTGCTGTAATGCAAAGCAGGACTCGCATTTAAAATAGCGCCTAAACTTGAATATGACTTTTGTACAAAACCGGCTTTGCTTAAAAATACAGTAATTGTTGCGACGGTAATTGCGCACAATAAAAGGGAAAGCCAGCGTGTAGCTGTAATAGGGAGAGTTTTAACTTGTGACAACTTAATATCCTTATCAATACGTTACCTTGCCAGTGTATATCAATTGAATATTATTGGATAAGCAAGTTTAATAAATAAATCCGCCTCTTGGCTTTACCGCTCGAATGGCGCTATGGCGTGTTGGGTTTCGCTTCGCTCTACCCAACCTACAACTGTGCTGGTTCGGGTATTTGTTTATTTTTACAGCGCTGTTTCGTATTCATGACACTTTTGGTGCAACGGCGTCTAATTAATTAGTCTACAACCCCCCTCAAAACATGAAAATTTTAGCTAAAAACTATATTCTTGCGCGCGATTATTATTTAAATAATGGATGAGTACACACATGACACCATCACAAGATGCAACGCTTTCAAATGCATCAACAACAGGTGAACACACACCTACTTCTAAATGGAACCTGCACGATACGCAGTGGACGTTAAGCCTTTTTGGTACCGCCGTTGGCGCGGGCATTTTATTTTTACCTATTAACATTGGTATAGGTGGTTTTTGGCCGCTTATTATTATGGCGTGTTTAGCCTTTCCAATGACCTTTTTAGCACACCGCGGCTTAGCCCGCTTTGTGTTGTCGTCTAAAAACAAAGATTCAGATTTTACTGATGTTGTTGAAGAGCACTTTGGTGTAACGGCGGGTAGATTAATCTCTTTATTATACTTTTTATCTATATTCCCCATTTTGCTTATTTACGGCGTAGGCTTAACCAATACCGTTGACAGCTTTATGGTTAACCAAATGGGCCTTGAGTCACCTTCTCGCGTGTTGCTTTCGGGCGTATTGGTTGCCGGTATGATTAGCCTAATGATGGGCGGTGAGCGTTTAATGCTACGTGCCTTTGCTATTTTGGTGTATCCGCTTGTAGGTATTTTATTTTGCTTATCGCTCTATTTAATCCCTAGCTGGCAAATGCCTGATATGAGCCTACCTGAGGCGGGCAGCTTTACTAAAACACTGTGGTTATCTATTCCTATTATTGTGTTTTCGTTTAGCCATGCGGCGGCTATTTCAAGCTTTGTGAACGTGCAGCGTGGGCATTATGGCAATCAGGCCACTAATAAGGCTGAGGCTATTTTAAAGCGCACTAGCTTACTACTTATTGTATTTGTACTGCTGTTTGTGTTTTCGTGCGTGCTTTCGCTTACTAGCGAGCAAATGGCTGCTGCTAAAGCGGCTAACGTATCGATTTTATCTTACCTTGCTAATATCACCAGTA
This sequence comes from Pseudoalteromonas sp. S327, assembly GCF_005886415.1. NCBI lineage: Bacteria > Pseudomonadati > Pseudomonadota > Gammaproteobacteria > Alteromonadales > Pseudoalteromonadaceae > Pseudoalteromonas > Pseudoalteromonas sp. S327. Next base: position 28,003 of record NZ_PNDP01000030.1, read on the forward strand.
ACTCGTATATAGCGACTCTTGGGCCGCTGGTTGCCTTTATTGCGATTACGTCATCGTTTTTAGGGCACTTTTTAGGTGCACGTGAAAGCTTTACCGGTTTGGTGACTAAGCAAACCAGCTTAAGTGCAAAAGTAGCCGACAAAATTGGCGTACTCATTATGTTTTTTGCTATTTGGTTTTGTGCGGTTAAAAACCCAAGCATTTTAGACATGATGGATCAGCTCTCTGGCCCTATCATTGCGATGATTTTATTTATTATGCCAATGATTGCCGTATACAAAGTGCCTGCGCTGAGTAAATACCGCAACCGTTTAAGCACATTGTTTGTACTTGCTGTGGGCTCACTGGCCGTATGCGCGCTTATTTACAGCATGCTTAATTAAGCGAATTGCTATAAATACCCCCATAAAAAAATGGCGCTCACCGAGCGCCATTTTTAATACAACTAAATTACTTTTAAACTAATTTATTCTGCGTCTGGCAGGTTACGACCGTAGAATATTTCCTGCATTTCGCGGGTTAGTTTAGAGCGAATTTCTTCTTCTTCCTCATCCGACAGCTCATCAGTAGATAGGCCGAACAGGTAAGTGTTTAAGTCGGTTTCTTTTAACATCATTTTGGTGTGGAACAGGTTTTCTTGATACACGTTCACGTCCATCATTTGGTACGCTTCTTTGGTATCTTCTGTCATGAAGTTTTGAATCGAGTTAATTGCATGGTCAATGTAGTGTTTAACCCCGTTTACGTCGCGGGTAAAACCACGTACGCGGTAGTCAATGGTTACTACGTCTGACTCAAGGCTATGAATTAAGAAGTTTAACGCTTTAAGTGGCGAAATAATGCCACAGGTAGATACTTCAATATCAGCACGGAATGTACAAATACCATCATCAGGGTGTGCTTCTGGGTAGGTATGTACACAAATGTGGCTCTTATCTAGGTGCGCAACAACAGAATCTGGTAATGGGCCTGGCGCTTCGTCAGCATCGTAATTTTGCTGCTCTTCTACCGGCTCTTCCGAAACCAAAATAGTCACACTTGCGCCTTGTGGTTCATAATCTTGGCGCGCCACATTTAAAATGTTAGCACCAATAATATCAACAACATCACCTAGTATGTCGGTTAGTCTATCTGCACTGTACTGCTCGTCGATATATTCAATATATTCTTTACGTTGTTGCTCGGTCTTTGCGTAGCAAATGTCGTAAATACTAAAGCTTAAACTTTTGGTTAAATTATTAAAGCCATGAAGTTTAAGTTTATCGAAGGGTTTGTTCATGATAAACCAACCTATAAATTAGTGAAATCTGCACCTGCAGAATGAAAAGTTCGCGGATTTTATACGAATTTTCCTCACGGAAAAAGCGTTATTTTACCTGTTCTTGCACAACTTCGTGGCTATGGGTAATTTCTACTGTTTTATCAAGCATTAAAGCAACAGAACAATACTTTTCAGCAGAGAGCGAAACCGCACGCGCTAGGTGTTTTTCCGAGACATTATTGCCTGTAACAACAAAGTGTAAATTAATTTTAGTAAATACACGAGGTGCTGTTTCGGCGCGCTCTGAGCTTAGTTGTACTTGCACATCAGAAAAATCTTGTTTGGCTTTTTTTAAAATACTTACAACATCTACCGACGAGCAACAACCTACCGACATAAGTACCATTTCCATTGGACTTGGTGCAGCGCTGTCGCTACCGGCATCAAAAACTACATTGTGATTAGAATTAGAACGGCCAATAAAGGTGTCACCTTCAACCCATTTTACATTTGCTTGCATGTGTTTATCTCTAAAAAAATTTTGTTGATTGTATAACAATCTGCAACGATACGTGAGCGCTGAGATTAAATTTAGTGGTGTTATTAATAAGGCGAGAAGTAATAGAAGCGCAGTCATTAGGTAATACTGCGCTGTGTTAACGGGTAACGTTAAGAGGTTTGTGTTACCGCGTTATCAAATAAGTTTTTAATAAGCCCAGCAAACTCATCTATAAATGCGTGTTGTTCAACCGTAACAGGTTGTGAGGTTATGCTGCTTAGTACTTCTTGTAAGTCGTAAACAATACCGTCTACCTCGCGCACTATTTGGCTGCGTTGTTCAGTATTAAGATTAGTATGTTGTTCACAAATTAGCATAACGTTATGCGCTATTACGTCTTCTATGAGTTCCATAACGGTAGGGGCACCGGGTTTGATTTCGCCTGGCTTCTCAAATAACGCTAAATTTTGAGTTAGATACATGATCAAGTCATCGTACCCTTGCCTGTCTAAAACCATTGTGATTTTCACCTTTGAATAACTAATTGCATAGATTTAAGCAGAAAGCGCCACTAATTACTAGCTTTGCGCGATACCAATACAAAAAAAGCAGCCTAAGCTGCTTTTCTCATTCTTTATAACTATAAATAGAACAGTAATTAATCTATTTTTAAGCCTGGGCTTAGTGTTGCTGGCATCGTTACTTTTTCAAGTTCTACCGATGCTACAGGGTATGCACAGTAATCGGCTGCGTAATATGCGCTTGCTCTGTGATTTCCTGATGCGCCAATACCACCAAATGGGGCTGCACTTGATGCACCTGTAATTGGGCGGTTCCAGTTAACAATACCGGCACGAATACGGCGTAAAAAGTGATTGTAGTCGGCTTCGCTGTCGCTTAATAAACCTGCTGATAAACCAAAGCTGGTATCGTTTGCTTTATCAATTGCGTGGTCAAAGTCATCAAAGCGGAACACTTTTAATAATGGGCCAAAGTGCTCTTCATCTGGGAAATCGCTAATTGCTGAACACTCAATAATACCCGGTGTTACAAAACCAGTATTGGCTGTGTGCTCAAGCTCTACTAGTACTTCACCGCCAAGCTCAACAAGCTCGTTTTGTGCTTTTACCATGCCTGCTGCAGCCGCAGATGAGATCATAGAGCCCATAAATGGCTGATCTTCATCATCGTAGTTGCCTACTTTAATGGCTTTAGTTGCAGTGATAAGGCGCGCTAAAATATCATCGCCTTGTTGGCCTTTAGGTAAAAATACTTTACGTGCACACGTACAACGTTGGCCGCTTGAAATAAACGCCGATTGAATAATATCGTGTACCGCGGCTTTAGTATCTGCCACATCTTTAATAATCAGTGGGTTATTGCCACCCATTTCAAGCGCTAAAATTTTACCCGGCTGACCCGCAAACTGCTCATGTAAAATATGACCAGTACGCGAAGAACCTGTAAAGAATAAACCATCTATGCCTTTATGCGCAGCAAGGGCTTTACCTGTTTCTACTTCACCTTGAACAAGGTTAATTACACCGGCAGGTAAACCGGCTTTTTCCCATAGTTTAAGCGTAAGCTCAGCAACCATTGGCGTAAGCTCTGATGGCTTAAATACTACTGTGTTACCGGCTAAAAGCGCTGGCACAATGTGGCCATTAGGTAAGTGCCCTGGGAAGTTATATGGGCCAAATACGGCAACTACACCATGTGGTTTATGACGGATCATCGCACGCCCTACCGGCATAGCGTTTTCTACGTCGCCGGTGCGCTCTAAAAATGCTTTTTCAGAAATGGCAATTTTACCTACCATTGCGCCCGCTTCTGTACGCGTTTCCCACAGTGGTTTACCGGTTTCTTGGGCAATCGCAACAGCAAGTTCTTCGCTGTGCTCTTTAAGTGTTGCAGCAAAGGTTTTAACTATCTCTAGGCGCTCGTTAAAGCTTTTATCTGCCCAGCTGTAAAATGCTTCGCGCGCCGAATTTACCGCGCTATCTACTTGCTCTGCAGTCGCTGAAGATGCCTGCCAAATAACGTCGTTATTTGCAGGGTTTACTGAATTAAATGCGTCGCCTTGGCCTTGTGACCACTGACCATTAATAAATTGTGCAGGATGAGTCATTATACTTTCTCCTTAATTAGACTGGGGTTGCGCTTACGATGTCGCCCGATTGTAGCTGTAGGGCATCGGCTATTTGTTGCGATAAAATAAGGCTGCTTGCACGCTCATCAAAGCTAAGCGCTGCAACCGTTGCACGGTAATCTTCTAACTTGCCGTTAGCAAGCAGTACCATGGTATCGCCCGATGCTTCGCCTATTTCTACTTTAAAGTCTTTTGCATTACGAATAGTGGCAATGTTATCTACTTTTGCTTCTACTGTGGGGCCCGCATCAAAAATATCGACGTAACCGTTGAAGGTAAATCCTTCATTTTTTAATAGCTCAATAGCTGGGCGTGTGTTGTCGTGTACTTTACCAATCACCGCTTGAGCGTCTTTGCTAAGCAAGTTTACGTAAATTGGGTACTTTGGCATTAGTTCAGCAATAAACACTTTTTGGCCTATACCTGTTAGGTAATCGGCGGTAGGAAAGTCCATTGAGAAAAAGTGCTCTTCTAGCCACTGCCAAAACGGGCTGCTGCCGTTTTCGTCAGACACGCCGCGCATTTCTGCTATTACTGTTTGTGCAAAACGCTGCTCATGTTGTTTTATAAACATAAAGCGCGCTTTTGAAAGAAGTTTACCGTTACAGTTTTTACGATAGCCATCTTTCAAAAATAAGGTACATAGTTCTGTCGCGCCGGTGTAGTCGTTACATAGGGTTAAAATATCAACCGCTTTGTATACATCTAACGTGCGTGATGAGTGAATTACTTTACTTAAGTGGTAATGATAAAACGCATCATCAAGCCCTACTGCAGCTTCAATAGCTGAAGTACCGACTACTTCACCGGTTTCGGTATCTTCAAGAACAAACAGGTAGCCTTCGTCACCAGGTTGTGACGTTTGTTTAGCAAATGAACTTACAGAATGGTCAATTTTCTTTTGCAGTAACTCTTCGTTTAACGGCAAAGATGTAAAACCATGGCCCGATTCGTGGGCAATTTTTAATAATGCTGCGTAATCATTTTGCTGGATTGGGCGAAGGATCATCATGAGTCCGCTTGCTCCCTTATCAATAACGGTAAATAGAATATGCAGGGCAAGCAGGCTTGCCCTTAATAAGGTGGTTTAAAGCGCTTAAGCGTTTACTACGCTTGCTACTGCTTTTTCAAAACGCGCCATACCTTCGCGAATATCCGCTTCGGTGATTACTAACGATGGCGTAAAGCGTACTACATCAGCACCCGCTACAAGCGACATAAGCCCTTGCTCGGTAGCTGCTACTAAAAACTCTTTAGCACGGCCTTTGTATTGCTCGTTAACCGCTGCACCAATTAATAAACCTTGGCCACGAATTTCGCTAAACACGTTGTATTTTTCGTTTACCGCGTTAAGAAGCTCGTTAAATAATGCTGCTTTTTCTTTTACGCCCGCCAGTACTTCAGGGGTATTTACAGTATCAAATGCGGCTTCGGCTACTGCACACGCCAGTGGGTTACCACCGTAAGTAGAACCATGAGTCCCTACTTTTAAGTGCTGAGCAATCTCAGTAGTAGTTAGCATAGCGCCAATAGGGAAACCGCCGCCAAGTGCTTTAGCTGACGTTAAAATATCAGGCACTACGTTTAAACCTTGGTATGCGTATAGCTCACCAGTACGGCCAACACCTGTTTGTACTTCATCAAAAATAAGCAGTGCATTGTGTTTAGTACATAGCTCACGAACGCCTTGTGCAAATTCGTCAGTTGGCGAAATAATACCGCCCTCACCTTGCAGTGGCTCCATCATTACGGCACATGTTTTGTCGCTAATTAGCGCTTCAAATGCAGCTAGGTCATTGTAATCACAATGTACGATGTCGCCTGGCTTAGGACCAAAACCATCTGAGTATGCAGCTTGCCCGCCTACGGTTACGGTAAAGAACGTACGACCGTGAAAGCCTTTGTTAAATGAGATAATTTGTGATTTTTCAGCACCAAATTTATCAAGTGCAAAACGACGAGCTAATTTAAGCGCAGCTTCGTTTGCTTCTGCGCCTGAGTTTGCAAAGTAAACTTTTTCAGCAAAGGTCGCATCGACCATTTTTTTAGCTAAACGCAGCGCAGGCTCGTTAGTCATTACGTTTGATAGGTGCCAAATTTTTTCGCCTTGCTCTTTTAATGCACCTACTAATGCAGGATGGCAATGGCCAAGACAGTTAACAGCAATACCACCGGCAAAGTCGATAAATTCTTTACCTTGTTGATCCCATACGCGAGAGCCTTCGCCTCGAACAGGAATAACGCTTGAAGGCGCGTAGTTAGGAACCATTACGTGATCAAATAATTCGCGATTGACTGTCATTTTTTTTCCTCTTAATTGTGAGCAACACAAAACATCAAAATAGGTGTTTGGTTATAAATGTAACCAAGATATTTACGCACTAAATAGCAAAAGGTTGAGCGTAAAACTGCCTTGTGGTTCAATTTTCAGGCGCTCATTATTTCAGATATTTGTGGTGCTGTCTCGTTAAAAACTTTCATGCAGGCCTTTAAAATAAAGGCCTTGGGATATTATTTCATAGATAGTGAATAACTATCTGCATAGAAAATAAATGCCATTTTTTAATACTTATGCGCCTGCGCAGTGAGTCGCGCCTTACATTAAGCGCTTAAAGCGAGGTGTGCTTGGGGAGATGTTAATGAATGAATAGTCGCAAAAAAATTAACAAAAAATTCAATAGTTAATGAAAATTTGCCGCCACCAACGGCAATTTACCGATATAAGGACCAGCGAGTAAGCTGCTTTTTAGTCAATTTGAATAGCAAGGTTGGTAAAATTGCTTATTTCGAGGGCTTTTAGCTCATTTTTAGTGAATTGGTGATACGAAAACCACGCCTGCATTTCATCTTGTTCAATAAGTTGGTGCTGTTTTAGATTTAAATACTGCGAATAGCATCGCGCTTTAAGCATGACTTCACTCATAGGGAAAACATCACTACTTTGCTCAATACCATGAACAAGTTGCGCCATGACATGATTAAACGGCAAAAACTTAAAAGCCATTTTTCGAATAACTTTAGCACTTAACTCAAGCGACTTATTACTTAACAACGTGGTTAAAAATAAGGGATCTGGCTTTAGCTCCATCAATGCCGTGTGTAAATCTTTTTGCTGTGCTTCGCGTGCTATTTGCACTTTGCGTTGCCATACCTGTTCAAAGGTTTTTAAGTACAAGCGTACTAAGGCTATGCGCCCTACATCTATAAGCATGCCCAGTGTAAACGCATGTACAGGGTTTACATCGTTAAGCTCTGCAATTTTTTGCGCCGCAATTGCATTGGCCATGGCGGCATCGCGCAGGCGGCGTTTTAATAATGGAAATGGCTCTGTGCTGTGTGGCATCCAATGGCGCATAGCAAAAGTAGGAATTACCAATTGTAAGTTATCAAGGCCAATATAGCGCAGTGCAAGTGCGGGGCTGTCTACTTTAACTGAGGTACTTTTGCTGCGCTGCTTTCGGTAGTAAGGCAGGTTTACCAATGACACTAATTCGCGGCCAAGCCAACTAGAATCATTTACCAATGGCTCTAAACGCCCAACACTTGCCGACTTAACCGCCAGTATATCAAGCATGGTAGCAACGTTATCTTCTATGCCTATGGTGTTTTGAATAACAGCATCCATATCTTCTAATTGCTTAAATATGGCTGTTTCTATTACTTTATGAAGTTGTTTGCTCGCTTGTGCTCGGTACTTATGATGCGCGGTGCTACTTTGCTGGCGTTTATGCTGTGCGGCAACTTCTACTTCTAATAAAGTGCGTTGCTTCATTGGTTCGCCATAATCAATTTCCAGCGTATGAATAAAGCCAATTTGTTGATGTGCAAAAATATGGCCAAGCAGCAAGTCGTGAGCACGCTGGTCAAGCATTGAGGCTATTCGCTTTTGCGACGCAAGTTCAGTCATAAAGTCCATTCAGTATAAGTATTACCATTCGGTGGTTACTGTAAGGTTAGAAGCGAGATAAAAAGTTAGCAAGCAATTCGAGCCCTTGAGTTGTTAAAATAGCCTCGGGATGAAATTGCACGCCTTCAAGAGCAAGCTCTGTGTGAAGTAGCCCCATAATTTCGTCAAACTCACCTTGCTCGGTTTGGCTCCATGCGGTAATGGCTAATTCACTCGGTAAACTGTGTTTTTCGACCACCAGCGAGTGATAACGACACACAGTAAGCGGGTTTTCTAAACCGGTAAATACCCCTTTATTATTATGAACAATAGGTGAGGTTTTACCATGCATGACTTGCTTAGCACGTATAACCTTGCCCCCTAGCGCTTGCGCGATGGTTTGATGCCCTAAGCAAATACCCAAAATAGGGTAAATGCCTTTTAGCTGCTCAACGACATTGAGTGACACACCCGCTTCGTTTGGCGTACAAGGCCCCGGAGAAATAACAATATGCTTGGGGTTAAGTTGCTTAATTTGCGCAACAGATATTTCGTCATTACGCTTTACCAGCACCTCTTGGTTTAAGCGCTGAAAGTATTGTACTAGGTTATAAGTAAACGAATCGTAGTTGTCGATCATCAACAGCATTACACAACGACCTTATTTAATAATGTAGTGCTCTTTGCTCACATGTGTGGCTTGTAAAATGAGCGATAGAAGCTTTTATAAGGCCATTCTATCACTAATAATTACCCAACATACATTAGCAAAACGCCTTAAAAACTTACGCCTTTAGCTAAAAATGCTTCAAATTCGTTTGCTGGTATTGGCCGGCTTAACAAGTACCCTTGAATTAGGTCGCAGTTATACTCTTTTAGTTTTTCAAGTTGGGCATGCTCTTCTACGCCTTCGGCGATAATATCGAGCCCTAAGTTTTTAGCTAATTGGCAAATACTCAATACTAAAGCCTGATCCCGTGTGTCTGTCGCCATATTGCGCACAAACGACTGATCTATTTTTAATTTATTAACCGGAAAACGCTGTAAGTAACCCAGCGACGAATAGCCCGTACCAAAGTCATCAATTGATAAGCTAATACCCAGTGCACTCAGCGCCTGCAGTACTGAAATACCAAACTCTTCATCGTCCATAATGGCGGTTTCGGTAATTTCTAGCTCAATTAAATGCGCGGGCACGTTAAAATGCGCCAACCGCTGTTTTATGCTTTGCACAAAGTCTTGCTGTGTAAATTGTCTTGCCGATATATTAATAGCCAAGCGGATATTTAAGTTTTGCTGATGCCATTTTTTAGCTTGGGCAAAGGCACTATCGAGTATCCATTCACCTAATGGCAATATAAACCCGCTGTGCTCGGCAATAGGAATAAACTGCGCCGGAGAGACAAACTTCCCATTATCAAACCACCTAATTAAACATTCGCAGCTGTTTATGGTTTGCGATTTAAGGTGCATTTTAGGCTGAAAATAAAGCTCAAACTGCTGCTTTTCAATGGCGGTATCAAGGCGCCGAGCAATATGCAGCTGCTGTGCATGCTTAACTCCGCTTTCGGTATCAAAATAAGCGTAGGGAATATTACGTTTTACTGCCTCTTCTAAAGCAATATTGGCGTGCAGTAGAAGCGTTTTATAGTTATTACTAGTTGGGTAGCGTGTTACACCGCAGTTAAAGCTCATGCGCATTTCACCGTACGGTGTGCTAATAGCTTGGCTTAAACGGCTTTGTACGCCTTTGAGTAAGTCATCTAGGGTTGTTGAGCAATCTTGCTCGGTATAAATAACCACAAAGTTTGCATCGGCAATGTGATAAAAGGTCAGTTTGTTTTTGCTTTTTAACTGCTGAGAAAATTTATTAGCGCTGTGCGATAAGTGCATAGCAAAGGCATTTATACACTCGTTAGCGCCCGATAAACCATATTGCTCAAGCAATAGCTTAAAGTGGCTTACATCAATCAGCATTAAACTAAAAGGCTGCTCAAGCGAAATTAGCTCATTGGTGTATGTTTCTAAACTGGCTTGGTTTGGCAACTTTGAATACGGGTGATGAAAGGCTAAATACTCTAATGAGCGCTCTGCCTCAAATTGCTCTGTTACATCGCGTATGTGTATATCAAAGGCATCTATTTCTTGCAGCCAATGTATTTGGTAAGTGAGGTAATGGTTATCTAGCTGTGTATAAAAACGCTCAACATGACTAGCCGACTGCTTAGTGTCTATTAGTTGCTGCTTTATATTAGGGCTTAGTAATGCAATGGGCGTGCTATGTTTATCGCTTACGTACGCTTTATGCATAGCAATAGCGGCAGGGTTACAGTAGTTAAGCTCAAGGCTGGCGCTTAAACTCACAATTGGGTTAGGGTTGCGCGTTGGAAATAGCGCTAAACGTTCGTTACGGGCACTAAGCTTTATAAATTTAGATGCGTAACGCCCTGTATAAATGCTTACCAGCACTATGGCAAACGTAAACAAAAACACAATATTGACTGTGGTGTGCAGGTTGCTTTCGGTGTCTTTGTAGCCGCTATCAACCGCATTTGAAATAACCGTTTCTGCATTTGTTAAGTGCCCCATCACTTGGGCTTGCAGTTCGGTGAGTTGCTCTAGTTGCTCTCTGGCTAAATCCCAACTAGTGCTGCTGCTTGATAGGTTTTCGTGTAATTTAAGTGCTAAGTCTAAACCACTTTTAAACTCATCACTTAAGCTGCTTTCTAGCGCTAATGTGCTGTGGTTTTGATCTAGGTTTTTTATCAGCGCAAGTATACGTACATGATTCTCTAAAAAGTCGATTAAATAAAGTTCACGTTTACTCGTTGCGTAATACTCATATAATAAGCGCTCTTGCTTTACTAGGTAGGTTTCGATTAATCGAATATCGCGTAGCGCCGGAATTTGTTGTTCCATTAAGGTCGATGAGGTGCGCTTAATGGTTTCTGCCTGATAATAAACCATCGCAGACAGTACACAGCCTACCAGCACAATACCGATATAAAACTGCTTAGCTTTACTGGCAAATTTATTAGTGAATATTTTCATATAAACGCTTGCTCTGACCCCAAAACATTAACAACTCATTTTAAAACGTAATTATATACGATTAATAAAAGCACTATTGTTTATATTTGGTTATAAAAAAAGATGTACAAACGTTAATCAGGCGGGCATAAAAAAGAAAGAGGCCGGCGAGGATGCCGGCCGTAATGATACCAATCCGCAATAATACTTAATCATTTTCAGGGGCTAAACGTGTCGCTATCTACGTTAAAATTCTCATTTAGAGCAACTAAATAGCGAATTTTTTGCCTTGCTATCAACACGCTTTTCCATCCTCAAAATAGATCACTTAATTATGCGGATTGGTATAATTTATTGTACAGAAATAACAACTTTACCCATAGCTTGGCCACTTGCTAAGCGGTCATGCGCTTTAGCTGCTTCTTCTAAGCTAAAGTCTTGCTCATCAAGTACTGGGCGCATACCGCCTGCTTCAACAATTTGCGTAAGTTTAGTAAGTTTGTCGCCGTGGTCTTGACGGTTAAAGTCGTGGATCATTGGAATAAGCATAAAGATTACGTTTAACGATAACCCTTTAAAGTGTACTGGGCTTAAATCTACTTCTAATAAAGAAAGCGTTGTAGATACCTGTGCATTTAGCTTTGCTGCAGCAAATGAGTTAGTCAGGTTACCACCACCTACGGTGTCAAATACCATGTCAAAACCAACGTTGCTTGTGTGTTTTTCAACGTACTGCTCTACGGTTTCATCTTTAAAGTTTATGCCTGTAGCGCCAAAGCTTTCTATTAGTGCTAGTTGCTCTGCGTTACCGCCAGTTGAGTAAACATCAGCGCCAAAATGCTTAGCTAGTTGTACTGCTAAATGGCCTACACCACCTGCGCCGCCGTGTACTAATACTTTTTGGCCTGCACTTACACTTGCACGTGTTAAGCCTTCAAGTGCTGTAATACCTACAAGTGGAATAGCGGCTGCTTCTTTCATGCTTAGGTTTTTAGGTTTGTGAGCAATTAAGCGCTTATCAGCAAGAATAAACTCAGCAAGTGCACCTGGTAAATCGCCTAGGCCACCAGCACAACCATATACTTCATCACCTACTGCAAAGTCTGTTACGCCTTCGCCAACAGCTTCAACGGTGCCTGCAAAGTCCATCCCTAAAATGCCTGGTAGTTTTGGAGCAAAGGGTAAGTCAGCACCCATTTGACGAATCATCATATCAATTGTATTTACGCTTGTTGCGGCAATACGAACTAACACATTACCTGCTGTTACTTGTGGTTTTGCAACCTCAGCTGCTACAAACTCTTCGGTGCCACCAAAATTATTAATTGTCATTGCTTTCATGGGTATTGCCTCTGTTATCTGTTGATAAGTAATTATGTAATGAAGCTTCATTCTAGACACACCCTTTACAAATGATAATAAGGCTAAACACACAATCAGTTTCAAAATAATATTTATAATAGAGTTTAAAAATCACTCTATCACTGTTTAAAAGTAGGCATTAAACAAAATCCTACCCAGTCGCTGCGCTATACCAATTTAAGCTAGCTATGGTTGATTTATTATTGTCTAAGCCCCAGAGTAATATATGAAAAGGTAGTAATTCACTTAAGTAACTCATTTATCCTACTAAGGAGCGAATATGTTAGGCGAAGACCACTCACTTACCAATGACTTTCCACAGTACCTAAATACCATTGCAGAGCTAAATAAAAGCGACACAGAATTTGCTAAAAAGGCAGATAAATACGACAAGCTAGATAAAGAAATTCGTGTTTTAGAGCTTAAAGATGCGCCCATTAGCGATGAGCAAATGAATCAACTAAAACATGAGCGTTCAGAATTAAAAGATTGGTTGTACGAGCGTTTACAACAAGAGTAATGTTGCACGCAAAAAAAGAGTTCACCGTTAGGTGAACTCTTCGACGATCAACAAAGGGTAAAACATTTAAAGCACATATCGGCTTTATAAAAAACAACTAGGCTTTATAAGGCATGTGTGAAATCTTTTCGCGTTAATTTGCTACTAGCTATCAGCATTTAGCTGAGCAAGCAGGCTATCTAACGTATCAACTAACTGCTGATTTTTAGCAGGGTTGAGCGCATCTGGATGTGGCGGTGCAAAGCGCTCTGCATCGTTATCGAAATAAAGGCCAGTGGCATCTTTAAATTCGTCACTTAATGCGGCGCGGCAAAAAATATCAGCGCCTAGTTTTAAGTCGCCACCAGCAAGCCCGTAAGCATCTTTTACCATTTTACTACCTAGTAACGACTTAGGGTTTACCGCAACAACTAACGGCCCGTTACCTTTAAGTGCTAAACCTAAGTGACGCGACCACATAGTAATAGCCAATTTGCTTTGCGCGTAGGCTGCGCTATCTGATAGCGGCTTTTTGCCCACTAACGAGTCAAAGTTAACGCTGGTTTGTGCAGCCGATGACACGTTAACCACACGTGATTGCGTGTTCATTACAGGCAGTAACGCTTTAGTAAGTAAATAAGGCGCTAACGTATTAACTGCAAACCGTGCATCTAGCCCATTTACAGTAGTGATATTTGCCAATTTATAAACACCGGCGTTATTAATAACTACATCAAGTATTTCATTCGCGTTTTGTAAGTCGGCTAACACTGACTGAGCCAAGGTGTTTACTTGCGCCATATCGCTTAAATCGGCAATGTAGGTGGCTGTGCTTGCTTGCGGGTAATCAGCGTTTAAGCTTGCTTGTACAGTATTTAACTTGTCCTGGTTGCGGCCATGTAATAATACAGTATGCCCTTGCGCTAACAACATTTTAGCGGTCTCTAGGCCAATACCGTCGGTGGCACCGGTTAATAAAATTGTTTTTTTCATGTTGAACGTTCCTTTTTGTATTAAGACTTTGGCCATTGCATTAACGACAAATTACACACGCATTAGCTCACTGCTATTTATTAATAGTACCACCACTTTTAGCGACTAATAATTAGTGGCTCAGTAGAATCAGTTTATAGAATTAATTGATAAACCTATGCGCCCTTATTAAGTAGGTATAGCCATTGTGCCTTTGCTTGGGTAAATTTTAAGCGTTTATTTGAAATAACGGGCAATCATAACTATTGTTTTTAAATTACCTTAATAGTAGTATTTATCATATAAATACACTTTTCGAGAAAACACATGAAAGTTTTAGTTACAGGCGGTATGGGTTATATAGGTAGCCACACTTGTATTGCCCTCCATGAGGCAGGCATTACCCCAGTTATTTACGACAACTTATCTAACGCAAGCCCCCGTGTGCTTGATCAACTCGAAAAAATTACCGGCACCCGTTTTGAGTTTATTTTAGGTGACATTCAAGACGAGCAGCAGTTTAAACTTGCCCTTAAACACAGCCAAGCTGAGGCTGTATTTCACTTTGCAGCACTTAAAGCGGTAGGTGAATCAACCGAGCAACCACTGCGTTATTACCAAAACAATGTGTCGGGCACATTAAGCATGCTACAAAACATGCAAGAGGTAGGCGTTAACCATATTATATTTAGCTCATCGGCCACTGTGTACGGCGAGCCAGACTACCTACCTATTGATGAAAAACACCCTATACGCGCTACTAACCCTTACGGTTGGACCAAAGTTATGGTTGAACAAGCCATGCAAGACGTATGTAATGCCAACAGCCAATTTATGGGCATTGCTCTTCGCTACTTTAACCCTGTTGGTGCGCACCCAAGCGGCTTATTAGGCGAAAGCCCAAATGGTATCCCCAATAACTTAATGCCATTTATTGCTCAAACTGCGGTAGGTAAACGCGAAGTGGTTAATATTTTTGGTGACGACTACGACACCAAAGATGGCACCGGCGTGCGCGACTATATTCACGTTTTAGATTTAGCTAAGGGCCATGTAGCGGCCTTTATGCAACATAAAACAGATACCGCCTTTCATGCATACAACCTAGGCACAGGCCAAGGTTATTCGGTGCTTGATATGATCAAAGCATTTAGCGCATCAGCCAGTAAAGATATTCCTTATAAAAGTGCACCGCGCCGTGCAGGCGATATTGCCTGTAATTACGCCGATGCCACAAAAGCACAAACCACCCTTAACTGGCACGCAGAACTAACACTGAGCGACATGACCAACGACACATGGCGCTGGCAAACTAATTACCCAAGTGGGTTGGAGAGTTAACATGGCTTTATTAGAAAGTACTCACAGACGTAAAAACCCGCTAACGGGGCGCTGGGTATTAGTATCACCGCATCGTAATAACCGCCCGTGGTTAGGTGCTACAGAAGCAGTAAACGAAAGCATATTACCAAAACACGATGAAAGCTGCCCACTTTGCCCAGGCAACACCCGTGCAAATGGCGACAGCAACCCAGATTACAAATACACCCATGTATTTAGAAATGACTTTGGCGCACTGACGCCTAATGAGAGCGAGCAATCGCAAAGCTTAGACTCAGACAGCGATTTATTTATTGCTGATGAAGCAAGCGGCGAATGCCGTGTGATTTGTTTTTCACCAGAGCATAACAAAACACTGCCAGAGCTTGAGCACGATGCCCTGCACGAAGTAGTAAAAACCTGGAAAGACAACTACACAGAACTTGCACAACACTATGAATGTGTTCAGGTGTTTGAAAATAAAGGCGAGATCATGGGTTGCTCGCAACCTCATCCGCATGGCCAAGTATGGGCGCATTCGCACTTATCAACCGAAATAGAAGCCGAAGATACCCAGCAGCTTGCTTATTATAAAAAGCATGGCAGCGCGATGCTTGCCGATTACGTGCAAAAAGAGCAAGCAGATAAAACCCGCGTCGTATTTGAAAACGAGCACTGGCTTGTTGTAGTGCCATTTTGGGCAGCATGGCCGTTTGAAACACTGCTTGTAACTAAAGATAACATTCAAAACTTTAGCCAGCTAAACGATGCGCAAACAGACGCCTTAGCACAAGCGCTTAAAGTATTAACCACTAAATACGACAACGTATTTAATTGTAGCTTCCCGTATTCTATGGGATGGCACAATGCACCGGCTAATCGTGGCTCAGATGAGCAACATTGGCGCTTACATGCCCATTTTTACCCGCCGCTACTTCGCTCTGCCACCGTTAAAAAACACATGGTTGGCTACGAAATGTTAGGCGAAAGCCAGCGCGATTTAAGCGCAGAAACAGCTGCCTCTATTTTACAAGCAGCCAGTACCACACACTACAAAAAAACAGCAGGACACACTGATGACGCTTAACGATTTTCAACAACAATTTTTATCACTGTACGGTGCGCCTGCTCAAGGTATTGCTGCAGCACCTGGGCGTGTAAACCTAATTGGCGAATTTACCGATTACAACGACGGCTTTGTATTTCCGTGCTCGTTAGAGTTTCGTACTCAAGTTATGTTTAAAGAGCGCGACGACAACATCATTACCGTGCATTCGTTAAATTACCCAGGCGAAAAAGACAGCTTTAGTGTTGATGAAGACATCAGCGAAGGGCAATCGCAATGGGGTAACTATATCCGTGCCGTGTCATTTGTACTAAAGCGCGCGGGCCATACTTTACGCGGCGCCGATTTACTTATTGACAGTAACTTACCGCAAGGCAGTGGTTTATCGTCATCGGCGGCATTAGAAGTGGCCATTGGTGGTATGTTTAACCATATTGCACAGCTTGGTTTAAGCGAAGAAAAAATTGCCTTACTAGGCCAAGAAGCCGAAAACGACTTTATGCATTGCCAATCGGGCATTATGGATCAGCTTATTTCGGCAAAAGGCGAAAACGGCCATGCGCTTTTAATTGACTGTGAAAACCTAGCGACTGAATCAGTAAAAGTACCTGATGATTTAAACATTGTTATTGTTAACTCTAACTACCCACGTAAATTGGTAGATAGCGAGTACAACCAACGTCGCGTTGACTGTGAGCAAGCAGCTGCAAAAATGAATGTAGCCACGCTTCGTAAAGCCACCATGGACACGCTTGAAGCAACTAAAGATGCACTAAGCGAAAACGAATACAAACGTGCACACCATGTAATTAGCGAAAACGAGCGTGTAATTGCAGCAACTAAAGCGCTGCAAAATAACGACATTGATACGCTGCGCGAGCTAATGGCGGCATCGCACCAATCGCTTAAGCATTACTTTGAAGTAACCGTACCAGCAACCGACGGCCTAGTAGAAATTTGTAAAGAAGCGATGGGCGAACGCGGTGCAGTACGTATGACCGGCGGCGGTTTTGGCGGTGCGATTGTGTGTTTATGCCGTGATGCAGAAGTACCACTTATCAAAGCAGCGGTGGAGCAGCACTACTTTGAGCGTTTTAATTTAAATGCCGACATTTACGTATGTTCAGCAGGTTCAGGATTACAAATTACGTCTTTTTAAACATCATTAAGGAATAAGCATGGCAAAGGTTAATTGGGGTATTATTGGGTGTGGCAATATTGCTCACACCTTTGCTAAAAGCATTGCGCATTGCGCTAATGCACAGCTTATTGGCGCTGCATCGACCAGCGAGCAACGCGCAAAAGAATTTGCCACTCACTATTCAGTTAAAGGCTATGAGAGCTACCAGGCCCTTATGCAATGCCCACACATTGACGCCATATATATTGCTAATACCCACGAGCAACACTTTAAAACTATTGCGCAATGCTTAGTGCACGATAAGCATGTACTCAGCGAAAAGCCCATTACTGTTAATGCACAGCAACTCATAACCCTTAGCCAGTTAGCCGAGCAACAAAACTGCTTTTTAATGGAAGGTGTATGGATGCGCTTTTTACCTGCCATAGTAAAACTGCAGCAGTTATTAAGCGAGGGCGTAATAGGCAAAGTACACAGTGTGAATGCCAACTTTAGCCTAGCGGGCGACTTTGCTGACTCACACCGGTTAATGAACCCAGCGACCGCAGGTGGCGCATTGCTTGATTTAGGTATTTACCCTATATCAATTGCCGATGTGGTATTTAATAAAGCCCCTGAACAAATTAAATCATTAGTACATAAAAGCACGACCGGCGTAGATGAGCGCAGTGTAACCCTTATAAATTACGGCCAAGGGCAATTTGCGCAGCTTAGTAGCGCGTTACAACAAAATGGCCCTACCGAAGCCTGTATTTTAGGGGAGCATGGGTATATTCGCATTGCTGAATTTGTTGGTGCACAGTCGCTAGAGCTTCATTTAAACGCCCAACAAGTGCAGCAGTTTGATTTTAGCTTTAATGACGATGAAAACTTTAAATTTGAAATTGCGCACGTTAGCGAATGTATTTTACAACAACAAACACAAAGCAATGTATTACCGCTCAGCACAAGCCTGCGGGTAATGCACATAATGGATACGCTTCGGGCGCAGTGGCAGCTTAAATACAGCGATAGCGTTGAAGCCCATCAGCTAGATTAATAATAAAAAATACACACAACAAGGATACACAATGACAACCACACACACGTTAAAGGCGCTTTCAAAAGCCTTGCTGCTAGCAACGGGCTGCTTAACAGCAAGTACTGTTTTTGCAGATCAAAAAACGCCAGAGCAACTCTACCCACCTTTAACCAGCGAAGTACTTCCTGAGCTTGCTGCTAAAGGTAGCTACAGCGTTGGCGTACAAACGCTTGATTTAGTAAATCCCGCGCAGTTTGACCCTGCAACCCAAGGGAAAAAAGATCGCCCTTTAAAAGTAGAAGTGTGGTACCCAGCAGCAGACAGTGCAAACGCACCCTTAACCAGCTACAGCGACATAACCCGTACTGGTAAAATGTTTACCTTACAAGCCGATGCCATGCGCGATGTAGCCATTAATAACAAAGAGCACTACCCTGTTATTGTGCTCTCACACGGTTATACCGGCTATCGTACAATTATGTATTACTTGGGCGAACATTTAGCATCGCATGGGTACATTGTGGCAGCCATAGATCATACCGACTCAACCAATGCAGATGTTGATTTTAAAAATGCGCCGTTTTCGGGCTTTTTTAGTACCCTTATTAACCGCTCACGCGATCAACAATTTGTACTTAACTACTTTAACGAACAAAACAACTTTGCCAGCAAGCAAGTAGATAACAAAAGCGCAGGCATAATTGGTTACTCTATGGGTGGTTTTGGCGCGGTTAATACAATTGGTGGCTGTTATGACTTTAACGAGCAAGCCACTGCAATGTTTACCGGTATAAAAGATTCGGCGCAAATTAAACAAGTGCAGCAATTACTCAATAGCTGTGCAGGTGGGCAATATAAAAACCCACAAGTAGATACACGCATTAAAGCCATGGTGGCCTTTGCGCCTTGGGGCGGGCAACATAACTTATTTAATGCCAGTGCTATGCAAAACATTAAAGTGCCTTCGCTTTATGTAGCGGGTAGCTTAGATGATATATCCGGTTATGAAGGCATTAAAAACCTATATAACCAAACGGGCAGCCCCGACAAGTACCTGCTTACTTACAAAAATGCGCGCCATAATATTGCGCCGCACCCTGCTCCTGCTATTGCCAAACGTAGCAGCGAATTAGATATAGGCCATTACTACGAGCCATCGTGGTCAATGCGCACCCTAAACGAGACCAACAAACACTTTGTACTTGCTATGATGGACTGCCACGTAAAAGGCATTACCAGCCAATGTGAATACCTAGACTTACCACAAAATGGCGACCAAGCTGTGGTTAATGGTAAGCCACTGCCAGCATGGCATGGGTTTGATAATCGTTTTTCTACTGGTATGGATTGGCAACAAGCTAAACCGCGCACCAAGTAACACAAACTTTGGCGGCTATTTTTATATTTAGCCGCATACGCACTTAAAATAATGCTGCTATAAAACACCTGTTATTTAAAAGAGTTAGCAAATAAAAACAGCGTGCTTATTTTTTAAACGGCTATTTTAAGAAACAATCATTGCCATTAATGTAAGTTAAAGGCAATCTAGTCATATATAAGATAAGATAAATAACACAAATATCATGTCAAAATACATACTCTCAATTGATCAAGGAACCACAAGCTCTCGGGCCATCTTGTTTACAAAAGATGCAGACGTTTTTGGCTCAGCACAACAAGAATTTTCGCAGCATTTTCCACAAAATGGTTGGGTAGAACACGACCCTAACGATATTTGGCAAACCGTGCTAAGTACCAGCCGCGAAGTATTAGCAGATAAAAACGTTAAGCCTGAAGAAATTATTGCCATTGGTATCACCAACCAACGTGAAACCACTTTAGTGTGGAACAAAAAAACCGGCAAACCTATTTATAACGCCATTGTGTGGCAAGACCGCCGCACCAGCGATTACTGCGAAAGCCTAAGCACTGACGAGCTTTGCCAAACCATAAGTGATAAAACCGGCTTACTGCTAGACCCGTATTTTTCGGCCACTAAAGTACGCTGGATTTTAGACAACGTTGAAGGCGCACGCGAACAAGCCCTTGCAGGTGAACTGGCGTTTGGTACCGTTGATACCTACTTACTATGGCAGTTAACCGGTGGTAAAGAGCACCGCACCGACGCCACCAATGCATCACGCACTATGTTATTTAATATTCATACTCAGCAATGGGATCAAGAACTCCTCGATTTATTCGAAATTCCTGAGTCTATGCTGCCCCAAGTGATGGACTCAGCCGACGAATTTGGCTCAACCAGCGACGATATTTTTGGTGCACCAATACGCGTATGTGGTATTGCCGGCGACCAGCAAGCAGCCCTTGTTGGCCACGCATGTTTTGAGCAAGGTATGGCAAAAAGTACTTACGGTACGGGCTGTTTTTTAATGCTGAATACCGGCGAAAAAGCGCTTACCTCTGAAAACCGCTTATTAACCACGGTGGCTTATAGGCTAAATGGCAAACCAACATATGCCATTGAAGGCAGCATTTTTATGGCAGGCGCCACGATGCAGTGGATTGTTGAAGGCTTAAAACTATTAAGCCATGCCGGAGAGAGCGAATCGTTAGTAAAAGATGTACCGCTTGATCATGGGGTATTTTTAGTGCCTTCGTTTACAGGTTTAGGCGCGCCCTACTGGGACCCAAATGCACGTGGCGCTATTTTAGGTTTAACCCGCGACTCGGGCATTAGCACCATTGTTGCTGCTGCGCTGCAATCGGTTGGGTATCAAACCAAAGACTTACAAAAAGCAATGGAACGTGATGGCTTACGCCCAAGCGTGTTACGGGTAGATGGCGGTATGGTTAAAAATAACTGGGTACTGACCTTTTTATCAAACATTTTAGGCGCAACGGTAGAGCGCCCAACAGTGACCGAAACCACCTCTTTAGGCGTAGCATACTTAGCAGGCTTACAAACCGGTGTGTATGAGTCAACTGAGCAATTAGCTAAAATGTGGACCTGCGACCGTCGTTTTGAGCCAACAATGAGCGCTGACGAACGTAACGATTTATACGCAAAGTGGCAGCACTGTGTAGCGCAAGTTTGTCTCTCTAGTGACGATAGCAAACAAGCGTAATACGCCCAGCCGCTAATTAAAATTAGCGGCTTACAAAACACCGGCAACAGCGCTTAAATGGCGCGTTGTACGCTGTATGTTTTAAAAAGATCAGGATTAAAAATTAACAAGCAAAAAGCGCGGTTATCTATTGTCAAATAAGAGCCGCAGCTTTATGATGCTATATGTCTTATTTATATTACAAATAAAAAGGTTAGCTCGGTGGAATTAGCAGATAACGAATACGACTTACTCGTCGTCGGTGGCGGTGTAAACGGCACTGGAATAGCAGCTGATGCAGCAGGCAGAGGATTAAAAGTTCTATTGTGTGAACAATCAGACCTTGCCAGTGCAACGTCTTCAAATAGTTCTAAGCTGATCCACGGCGGTTTACGCTACCTTGAACATTACGAATTTAGATTAGTAAAAGAAGCCTTGGCTGAGCGCGAAGTGCTGCTTAAAAATGCCCCGCATATTATGTGGCCGCTCACCTTTAGGCTACCGCATCAATCGCACCTACGCCCAGCATGGATGATCCGTATTGGCTTATTTATGTACGACAACCTAGCTAAGCGCGAAACACTGGCTGGCTCGCGTGGCATTAAATTTGGTGAAAACAGCGTATTAGAACCTTCAATTACCAAAGGGTTTGAATACTCAGATGGCTGGGTTGATGATTCACGTTTGGTAATTTTAAACGCCTTAGCTGCCCAAAACAAAGGCGCGACCATTGCTACGCAAACCAAGTGCGTAAGTGCAAAACGCATCGATAACCAATGGCAGGTAACGCTTGAGCAACAACAAACTAAGGCGCAACAGACTATTAAAGCCAAAGGTATTGTTAATGCAGCAGGCCCGTGGGTTGCAAAATTATTTGACGAAGCACTGATAGAAAAGTCACCACAAAATATTCGCCTTGTTAAAGGCAGCCATATTGTGGTGCCGCGTATTCACGATGAAAAACAAGCCTACATTTTACAAAATAAAGATCAGCGCATTGTGTTTGTTATACCGTTTGAAGATGACTACTCGCTAGTAGGCACCACCGATGTTGAACACAAAGGCGCAGCGCAAGATGTAAAAATTAGTGATGAAGAAATCGATTACTTAATCGATATTACTAACAGCTACTTTAAAAACCACATTAAACGCGAAGACATAGTACATACCTTTTCGGGTGTGCGCCCACTGCTTGATGACGAATCAGTGAATGCACAAAAAGTAACGCGTGATTACAAGTTAGAGCTTTCAAGTGAAGGCAAACACACACCACTGTTAAGTGTGTTTGGTGGCAAAATTACCACCTACCGTAAACTTGCCGAAGCTGCAGTGAATAAGCTTGAAGAATTTTACCCGCAAATGAGTGAAGCGTGGACCAAACACAGCGCCTTACCTGGTGGCGATTTTAGCTCGGTAGAAGCGCTGACCAATGAGCTTAAAGCGGCTTATAGTTGGTTACCAGAAATCACTCTTAAACGCTTTGTACGTACCTACGGCACTCGTGCAAAACTAATTTTAGGCAGTGCAACCCAGCTCAGTGATTTAGGCCAAGACTTTGGTCATGGCTTATTTGCAGCAGAAGTCGATTACTTACTAAATGAAGAATGGGCGGGCAACGCATATAATATTTTATGGCGCAGAAGTAAACTAGGACTGCGCTTTAATGAAGCACAAGTGGCAACGCTTAATCATTATATTACGCAAAGCCAAGCGGCTAAAACAGCTTAACAGCAGCTTTAATCCTTACTTAATTTAAGAACTAGCCCCCAATAATTGCACAATCAATATTGGGGGCTTTTTTATATTATTTGGTTTTATTACTATTAAATAAGTAGTTAAAACCACTTAACGTAGCCTCTTTCACGTCAAACTCTAAACATTGCACACCAATGCAATTTAACGCATGAGTAAAGCAGGCATTTAGTTGCTCTGTGCCAATAACGACCACTTTAGAATTATTCACCAATTGCCACTCACTGGCATGGCGTGCAGCGCGTACATCACTACCAATAAGTACGCCCGACAAGTATGCCTTGGCTTGCACTGGTGTTAACTCTTTTGAAAGCTGGCGCGTACGGACACTAAAAATACCGTGCGCCAAATTACCGCTGTCACTGCCTAACGTGAGTTCACAGCCTTGCTCAAATGCATGCCAATCAAACTCCCCCGCTTCACAGTCGTTAGGAATAAGTACACTTTGATGACATAGCAAGTCGTATAATTCGCCGGTCATTGCGGTTTTAAAACAGATGATTTGGCCATCTTTTAACAGCACCCATTTAGTATGGGTACCGGGTAAACAAATGAGTACGTTGCCGTGCTGATAGGCCGGGTTTTGCTTTAAAAAACCTAAAATTTGCAGCTCTTCGCCGCGCATTACATCAAATAAATTGTTTTGTAATGTGCATTTTGTACCAGGCAAAGCACTGACTTTATTACCTGCACAATCAAAATTAATTGCGCCACTAAGCAGGCTTTCGGGGTTTATGGGGCACGCTAAATAAGGGGTTTCTTTCCAGCCAATACTTGAGGTGATTTGCCCTGCCATATAAATAGGTAAAACGCCGTATTCGCTGGTCCATGGTGCAACGACACCAATTAAAGTATGTTCAAAGTTTTGTTTATCTCTAATCACACCTGGGCCGTCGCGCTGAGCAATTAAAGTTAACTGCCCTGTGGTATTTACGCTGCATAAATAGGCGCGCAAATGACTCGTGCCCCAATCTACGGCTATAAAAAGGTTTAAGTGCTGCAACTTAGAGCCTCCCACCGTCAATTTTAATACCTTGGCCGGTGATCATACTGCTTTCGTCGGCAGCTAAAAAAAGTGCCAAATTAGCTACATCTTCAGGGGTTACTAACTTTTTAAGAGCCATGGCTTCCATCCACTTCACTTGCTCTTGCTCGGTAAACCAACTGGCTAATTGGCGGTCGGTGGCAACCCAACCCGGTAAAATAGCATTCACCCGAATACCAAATTCACCATAATCGCGTGCCAGTGCTTTAGTCATGCCGATTAAACCGGCCTTTGCCGTTACGTAACCCGCCATTTGTGGCTGCCCCATGATGGCATTGATAGAGCTAAAATTAATAATGCTCCCCGCGCCTTCGCTTTTCATAAAAGACATAGCGACTTGCGAGGCAAAAAACGCCGGATTTAAATTAATTTGTAGGCATTGATCCCAATCTTGTACTGTAACGTCTTCACTGGCTTGGCGGCGGTCATTGGCTACATTGTTTACCAGTACATTAATAGCGCCTAGTTCAGCACATGCATCTACCAAAGATTGCTGTAAAGCATTTGAGTCGGTTACATCAACCTGTCTAAACCACAATTTGGCGTTTGGCAGTGAGGCTATAAGAGATTGAGCAGCCTCGTTATTAATATCTATAAAGGCAATTTTGGCAGCTTGAGCGGCGAACGCCTTTACCATTGCACGGCCAATGCCTGAAGCGCCCCCGGTAATAAAAACAACTTTGCCAGAAATACTGGGATAGTGAGCGTGATTATTCAAATGCGTTTCTCCATAATACAGACTGCCCCTCTCAATATTTATAATTATTTGCTAAAGAGGATTACTGTTACAGCTGTGTTAAAATACTTGCCTTTAACAAAGTTTATAACATATCCTTTCGTACATTAATATGATATATGATATATAATAAAGCAATAACTCATTCGGATAACGCTCAATGAAAAGCCAACCTCGTCAAAATTTAACACAACAATTAACCCATGATTTAGGCTTTGCAATTGTGCGTGGCGTTTACCCAGTTAACGAAGGTCTGCCCTCAGAAGCTGACCTATGCGTAAAATACGATGTGAGCCGCAGTGCAACACGCGAAGCTGTAAAAATGCTCTCTGCTAAGGGCTTAATATCTTCTCGCCCTAAGCAAGGGATCCGTGTACTGCCAGAAAGCAGCTGGAATATGTTTGACACAGATGTACTGCGCTGGATTTTAAGCAGTAAACCGTCGCTTTCTTTATTAAAAGAGTTTACACAAGTACGTGTCGCACTTGAGCCACAAGCCGCTGCCCTAGCAGCTGAAAATGCCAGCGCCGAACAACTTGCTGAAATAGATAACGCACTTGCCCGCATGGCCGATGCAGACCAAGGCTTAGACGATCCGCTTGAAGCCGATATTGCCTTTCATACCAGTATTTTAGTAGCCAGTAATAACCGCTTTTTTGTACAGCTCACTGAATTTATTAGCACCGCGCTGCGCGTAAGTATTCGTTACACCAACCACATTAAAGGTGTGCCAGGGGCCGACGTTGCAAAGCATGCTGATATTTTAGATACGATTAAATCGCGCAATCCAGAGCGCGCTAAAAAAGCAGTAGAAACCATTTTAGAAGAAGCGCTTGAGCTGATTGAGTCTAAACTCGACTAATAGCTTAAAAAACATTATTAAAAAAGGGAGCTAATTAGCTCCCTTTTTACTGCTTGCTATATTTTAAGCTTTGTTAAGCTCAAAAATAAGCGATGTTTGCGGGAATGAAATTGGCATTTGTAGGCCAAATTCCATCAACACTTCACCCGTAAAGGTTTGCCCGTTAACAGCAGCAATAGACGAAGGTCGGTATTCTTCAAATTTAACAGGCCACACTAAATTAAGTGTGTACTGCGTATCTGCATCTAAACCAACAAAACGAAGCTTATTAGGCGCAGTGCGCGGTGTTTCGCGTACACTGTTATACGCAAATAACGCTTTTGATTTTTGCTCGTCGATTAAACCAAAGTTAATTGATAAATCGTCGCTATCGAGGCGGTACAAATCGGCAGCATGAATAAATTCACGGTGCTCTTTGTGCAGCGAAATAGCCGCTTTAAGCGCATTGTATTCGTGATCGGTCAGCTCACGTGGGTCCATTTCAATACCCATGTGACCAAACATAGATACCGCAGCACGCATTTCAATACTGACATTACGACCTGTGATATGACAATCACGAGGGCCTACGTGTGCACCCATAACCGACGATGGGAAGAAGAACGAACAACCACGTTGAATTTCAAGACGGTCAAGTGCATCGTTAGAATCTGACGTCCATACACGGTCTGTGTGTGCAAGCACACCATAATCTACACGGGCACCACCTGACGAACAGCTTTCTATTTCAAGGCCAGGGTGCGCCGCTTTAATACGATCGATTAAGCGATACAGTGCCAGTGTTTGCTGATGCACCGCAGGCTTGCCTGAGAAGTTACCCGCGTGGTTTATATCGCGGTTCATATCCCATTTAATGTACTTAATTGTTGGGTATTCAACTAAAATGTCATCAATCGCTTTGTATAGGTATTCAATAACCTCAGTGCGCGTTAAATCAAGCACTAGCTGGTTTCTAAAGCTAAGTTGCTCGTTATTTTCTGAGCCTAATACCCAATCAGGATGGGCGCGGTATAAGTCACTATCTGGGTTTACCATTTCAGGTTCAAACCAAATACCAAACTCCATGCCTAAGCTATTTACATGGTCAATCACGGGCGATAGGCCGTCTGGGTAAATTTCGTAATCTACGGTCCAATCACCTAGGCCTGCATAATCACCACGGCGACCTTTAAACCAACCGTCGTCCAGTACAAAACGCTCAATACCTAATGGCGCTACTTTATCGGCTAACTGCTTTAGCGTGTCTACATCGTGATCGAAGTAAATACCTTCCCACGTGTTGTAATGTACTGGGCGTGTTTTTTCGCGCTGCGCCTGGCTAAGTAAGTTAGCTTTAACAAAACGATGAAAATTACGCGACAGCGCACTAAAGCCATCGCTCGAAAACGAGCCATAAATACTTGGGCTTTGATACGTTTGGCCTTTAGCAAGGGTTAGCTCGCCCGGTAATAATAACTCACCCATTTGCACATAACGGCGCCCTTCTGGTAGTAGCTCAGCGCGTAGCTTGTTGTTACCGCTCCAACCTAAATGAAAGCCATAACACTCGCCTTGTTGCTCGCCTGCGCCTTCGCTATGAACTAATAAACCAGGGAATACGTCGTGCGATGTTTTACCTTTGCGGTTTTCGCGTACAAAGCTGCCTAATACTAAATCAACCGATTGACGTTGAAATTCGTTAGACCAACGTCCTTCAAAGCTCACTAGCTTGTTCATGCTATCGGGTAGTTGGAACGTAGGTGCGGCGCAAAAATTAACGCTTAGCGGGGCATCACTTAAATTAGTTAATACAGTATGCGCACTTAGCACATCGGTGTTGCTATCAAGTGTGATGCTGTGCACTACTTCAATACCACGCAGCTCATCAACACTTACAAACTCTAAACTAGAAGGGGTTGGCTGACGAACATCTTGAAGAGCAGGCCCAACTGACCAAGCTATGGTGTCGTTTGACAGCTCTAGCCCTGGCGCGCCTGTAAAGCCTTCACCTAATAGCGGAGAAAGAGAAATAGGTGCTTCTTCAACCACGGCACATTTTACTTCCTGACGAGTCGCAAGCTGAGTTAGCATTGTTTCAGTTGTTTGCTCAGATAGGCGCTTACCAAAATAAAGTAAAGCTGGGGTTTTGCTCTGGCAGTCGAAAATAACGGTGCTGTTTGCGCTGTCTAATCGAAAGAATGGTTTAATATCAGCCATGATTCTCCTGTCCTCTTTAATGAAGATGAGTTTAATACGCGAGTACATTATATGTGTGCTTACTCGCCGCTTACTGCATCAAATTGCAGTCAGTGATTTTAAAATAATAGTATATATCATACAAATTACTTTTAGATAGTGTTTACGGTGTAATTTAGCCAATATTATTACTGGCTATACCAGTCATTAACTTAAACAGCGGTTAAAAAATTTAATACCACCTTGAGCAATATTATATTTAGTAGGCTTTTAGCCTGGGGTAGTCTGTAAAACCCCAGCAGGTAGTCACACGTTTAGCCCCGCAAAATGATTAAGTATTATTGCCCATGGGTGTTATCTACAGTGTCGATTAATTGAATAAATAAAAATCGGCCTAAGTTACCTTAGGCCGATTTAGTAATGTGTTAACTGGCTAATAAAAAGTGACTTAACTTTTTATTGCTGGTTATTTTGGTGCGTGCACTGGTGGCGTATCTTCAATAGCAGGTGTTTTACCTGCCCACTGTGCATTTAAACCAAACACTACTTTATTAACGATTAACGCAAAGGCTACACATACAATAAGTGTAATTGGCATTAAGTGAATATAGTGTAGTTCAGTATGTAGCGGCGAATTTTCAAACGTCAGCATGCCATACATAACCACGCCTAAAATTACCGCGGCAATACCTGCACGCGCATCTACATTTTTAAACAATAAGCCCACTACAAAAATTGAGAATATAGGCATACTTAATAAGCCGTTTAACTGTTGTAGTAAGTTAATAATGCTGTCGGCTTGCTGATAAATTGGCACAAGCACAAGCGTTAAACTAGTAAGTAACAACGTAACGTAGCCACTTAGCTTTACTACACTTGGCTCTTTATTAAAGTAAGCTTCGTGAATATCACACACGTAAAGTGCCGTAGCCGAGTTTAATAAGCTGTTATAAGTAGAAAGCACTGCCGCCGCCATTGCTGCGGCAAACACACCCGTTAACCATGCAGGCATTACATCACCTACAATTCGACCATAAGCTGCATCGCCAATGTCGCCATACAATTTGTACGAAATAATACCCGGTAGTACCACAATCGCCGGTACAATTAAAAAGCGAATACCCGCTGCTGCAAATATCCCTTTTTGCGCTTCTTTAACGTTTGGCGCAGCCATTGCACGCTGGGTAATGGTTTGGTTAGTACCCCAGTAATACATTTGAATAAAGATCATACCGGTTAAAAGCGTAGGCCAAGGGATTGGCGAGTCAGCGTCACCAATTAATGTTAAGCGCTCTTGTGGAATACCGCTAAAGTCGTAATCAATCGCGTTAAGCGCTAAAAATACGACCAGTATTGCCATACCTAACACTAATAAACCATTGTAGGTATCGGATACGGCAACCGCACGTAAGCCACCAAAAAATGCATAAATAGCCCCTACTAAAGCGAATGCGGTCGCTATGTACATTAGCGGAATATCAACCTTAAACATGGTCTGCATAAATAGCGCACCAGAATAAATAACCGCAGGCATGTAAATTAGCGCATTACCTAAAAAGAATAAGCCACCAATAACAGCGCGAATGTGCTTGTTGTTGTAGCGTTTTTCTAACAGTTCCGTGGTGGTTGTACAGTTGTACTTGTAATAAACAGGAATAAATACTTTGGCTAAAATAATAAGCCCTAAAATAGCCGCCAATTCCCACCACACGAGCAAGGCCATTTGATTACCATTCATGCCCACCAGCTGGTCGGTACTTAAATTTGTGAGCGTAATTGAGCCTGCTACAAACATCCAAGTAAGGCCACCGCCCGCTAAAAAATACTCTTTTGTTTGATTATCACCACTATTACGGTTTTGGCCTCGGCACTTCCAATATGTAAGTCCACCAATTAAAGCGGTTACAAAGAAAAAAACCACCAACTGCAAAATGTTGTCTGACATGTGTGTGTCTCCAGCGCGTTAAACGCAATGTCTGTCTATGTGAACGTATTAACCTATGAAGGCTAATTAATAAATTGCACCTTACAGTGCGTGTGCATCTCGACTTAGTTCTAACTTAATTTGCTTTAATGGCATAAGTTCAGGATGCTGGTTGTGACGCTTTACTAACGCATTTAACTGAAACAACGAAATAAGCATGCTGTTAAGTACGCTCAGGTAACCTTGTTTGTGTAAATTGGCAATGGTATCGCTGTCTAAAGTTTGCAGTTTATCTTCATCAGCAGTGCTCAAACCTTGAATAGTTTGCGCCTCGCCTTGTTCAAACTGCAAAACAATATCTATGTTTTTAATAAGCCCTAAGCGGGCAATTTCTTGGGTAAATTGATACGTTTGGTAATCATTTTTTAAATCGCTTTCTAGTAGCTTTTGCTGCGCACTTAAATACAGGCTTGGGTTGCCTTTGGCATCAAATAGCGGCTCGCCTTGCTGGGTATTAACGGCTGAGCTTTGCTCATCAATAGCAATAAAGTAATCACTGCTATTTGCCTCACGAGTGAGTAAATAAAGCGGCTGGGTTTGCATGCACACAGGTGTGTACAACGCTTGCCATTGATTGTTACTCACAAATAAACTTTGCTGAGCACTAAAGCTGGTTAAACCCGAAATGGTGTAGCTGCCGTTGTGTGCGTTACGCGCTAAAAAAATAGGTAAATCGCAGGCCGCTTTTGCTACTTCGTTTGCACGCAGGTTAACTAAATGCTGTGTTTTTGCGTATTCAACACCCGCATTAGGGTTAATTTTTATTGCTTGGTGTTGAGTATTTGATAGTTCACTAATTGCCATAGTTACACATCCTTAAACTGGGTTAGCCGCAAGCCACTGCTCAATATAAGCACGGTGAGGCGGCAACGTTTGCAACATCTGCTGTGTAAGCTGGCTGTTACGTTCAATTATTTGACTTGCTTGCGCATCGTTTGAGTACAAATACGCTTGCTTAGTAAAGTCGGGCTTAAAGCCCATACCGTATAAAACATACTGGTAACTGGCGGCAGGAAATAGCTCTAATGCGCCATGAAAATCTTGAATAAGTGGGCCACGCGTCCCCCAAAGCAGCAAGTCTTCTTGTAAACTTTGCGGAATGCTTTGCGGTTGTACGTGCGCTTGCCAATAAGGCTCTGGGCGCTTAGTTAGCATGTAATGTAGTTTTAAAAAGTCGATAATACGCTGCCAGCGATAATCCATTTGCTCATTAAAGCGCTTTGCAACAATGGACATTACTTGGGTATCGGCTGGCATGTGCTCTGCAACAAAGCGAGACGAAATTTCAACCAACATAATGGCGGTTGCTTCAAGGGGCTCTACAAAACCTGCCGACATTCCCACTGCAACACAGTTTTTGTGCCAAAATTTTTCGCGATAGCCTGACTCAAAACTTATTTTTCGGGCAGTTAAGCCTTTAGCGGCATCACCTAAATAGTTACGTAAGTTTTGCTCGGCTTCTTCATCTGATAAAAACTTGCTTGAATATACATGCCCTACACCACGGCGATGCGTTAGGCCTATATCCCAAATCCACCCAGCATTTTGTGCGGTGGCAATGGTATGACTGGCCAGTGACTCATCACCTTCATCGTAGGGGACTTGCATAGCTAGGGCGCTGTCGTTAAATAATACGTGATCCATTTTTTTAAATGGCACGTTAAGGGCTTGGCCTAATAACAGCGATGAAAACCCCGTGCAGTCTATGAATAAATCAGCGTTTATTGTGCGGGTTTGATCGGTTAAGGTAAGCGTGTCTATAGCCCCGCTTTCATCAAGCTTTACCTGATCAACGGTGCCAATAATGTGCTCAATGCCTAGTTTGCTCTTACAATGCTGTTTTAATAGCTCAGCAAAGGCGCCGGCATCTAAATGGTATGCGTAATTACAATTTGCTTGATACTCGCCTTGCGCAATGCCTCTCGGGGCTAGGTTTGCTTCGCAAATATCGTGCTGAAAATTAGTTTGCTGAGCAAAGTTTTCAACATTATCTAAATAGGGGGCTAAATCTATACGGCCGTAGCCTAGCGGTACCGTAAAGGGATGGTAGTAAAAATCGTTGTTGCCATGCGTCCAGTTTACAAATTTACCGCCTTGTTTAAAGGTGGCATTACAGGCTTTAAATACATCCACTTCTCGCAAACCAATTTGCTGAAGCGTGTTTTTCATAGTGGGCCAGGTACCTTCACCTACACCAATTGTTGGAATATCAGATGATTCTACCAACATCACTTTTAAGCCATCACCCTTATTACCTTGGTGATACGAAGCGATAATTGCAGCGCTCAGCCATCCTGCTGTGCCGCCACCAATTACGGCGATTGTTTTTATTGCTTTATTCATAACGGACTACTCTTTGAGTACTTTATTGATAACCGGTTAGACAACAAATGCCCTTTCGGGCATTTGTTTAAATTAGTCTCATTTTGTGCAAATTAGCTACTAACTTTATTAGTAACAGTACTTATAATGCACTGCAATGAAAACTAAGAGGCAATCACTGCCTCTGCTATCAATTAAAACGTACCGCGAATACCAAACGCGTAACGTGAGCCATTATCTTCTACAGAGTAGATTTGATTAGCAAAACGGCCCGTTTGCACTAGCTCTTCTTCAGTAATGTTGATGCCTTCGGCAAAAATAGTGAAGTTTTCGTTGATATCGTAGCTTGCACTAATATCCCATTGACCGTACGTTTCTACGTTCACTGGTTCGCCGTTAAAGCCGTTATCAACTAAGCGTAAAAAGCCCTCACGGTTGTTAAATGCAACACGTGCCTGCCAGTTATCTTGCTCGTAAAACAGCACTAAGTTTTGTGAATCACCTAACCCTTCAAGCGCAAATGTTTGGCTTGTATCGCCATCAACACTAATATCGCTATCTACTACCGTGGCATTAGCAATAAAACCAAAGCCGTTTTCAAACATATGAGTTACACCGATTTCGTAACCCGTTACCGTTGCAGACTCGCCATTTTGCGGGCGACTTACAGTGTAAACTTCTGAGCTACCGTTAAGTTCGGCATCGGTTTGGTCAGTACAGGTTGTACACGCAAAATCAGGGCCTGTACGGTCAGTCATGTCGTATGTTTCGTCGCCGGTTAGGGTAACAATAAAGTCATCCACTTCTTTACTAAATACGGCAAAGCTAAATAAGTTAGCGTCGTTGTAGTACCACTCGTAAGAGATATCCCAGTTTTCAGATTGGAATGGCTTAAGTGCAGGGTTACCACCACTTGCTGTTAAGTTTTGACGACGAGGCTCGTTAAACGTGGTCGCAGGTGATAACTGTGACATAGTAGGACGAGTAATACTGTCGTACGCTGCAAAGCGTAAAATCATGTTGTCTTGCAGTTCAAGCTTAACGTTAAAAGAAGGAAGTAAGTTTGAGTAACTCGTCCCTTCTTGAATGTCTGTTGCCGGGCCAAATACGTTTTGGAATAAAGTGGCATCAGAGGTAGGAATAACATCGCTGATAAAGCTTTGTACAGCAGCTACTTCAATATCAGTTTCTGAGTAACGTGCACCCATGTTAACCGTAACTGGCATATCAGCCAGGTCAAAACCAATGGTAAAGTCCATGTAAAGGCTAGTGATATCTTCGTTAATTGTGTAACGGTTATTCTGTAGTGTTGGCTCTACAGGGAAACCTTGGTCAGCAAGGTAATCAAGCATTTTGTCGCCGTCGTAGCTATAAAATGTATCAATTAAACCTGGGAAGTAGTTACTTGCTGAGTAAGCTTCAAAATCAATTTCATCAAGTGGTGCTTCAGTGCCGTAACCACAAAATTGACATTGGCTACCAAAAATTTGGAAGCTTGATTTTTCACGTTCTTGACGATAAGCACCAAAGTTAATGCGATCAACCGGGCCTTTATCTGGTACATATTCAAAATCGGCTTTGATTTCAGTAATTTCATCTTCATCAGTAAACTGATTACCAATTTCGTTGTAGTGAAGACGCGCAAGGCTTGCATCTGGCAGCGAGCCATTTTCAAAACCATCATGCTGTACGGTAGGAACGCTACCGGTGCCGTCAAAGCTGTAGCTGTTAATAATACCCACTACGTTAAAGCGGTCATTACCAGCACGGTCGTTTTCAGCTGTTGAGCGAGATACGTCAAATTTTGCTTTTAATGACTCGTTTACTTGCCAGTCAACGTTAATACCAAATGCTTTGTTAGTTACATCACGCGAGTTACGTGTGTGTGATACAAAGTCGGTTGCAGGGTTGCCACTGGCGTTACCTAAACCAACTTCTTGCGTAAAGGTAAGCAAGGTACCCGTTTCTGGATCGATTGTTGCGCTACCTACGCGGTCTGGTTCAAACCAAGAAGCTAAATCGCGTACTGATGAGTCCACTTCAAATTTAGAAATTAAACCATCTACGGTAATAGTAATATCGTCAGACGGTGCATATTGTAATACTAAGCTTGCATTAGTACGTTCACGGTCTTGCTCATCTACAACTTGGTCCCAGTTACGTGGGATGTATGCATTGTCGTACAATACGCCGTCTTGTGGATTTGAAATAGTTTGTCCACCGCGCCAACCAGCCGTTAAAATTTGGTTATTTTGCAGCTTACGTTGTTGGTTAGTGATGGCAAAAAGCACACCGAGCTTGTCGTCGTTAAACGTATTACTTACTAAAAATGAAGCCGATGGCGATACTTCTTCAGAAAGGCTTTCGTACATGCCTTTCACTGAACCAATCACATGTAAGCCACCAAAATCGAATGGACGAGCTGTGGTTACGTTAACCGTACCACCAATGCCGCCTTCTTGAAGCGTTGCACTGTTACTTTTATAAATATCAGCACCGGTGATTTGGTCTGCCGCTAATACATCAAAATTAAATTCACGCCCTGCACTGTCAGTCGCAATTTGACGACCATTTACAAGTACCGTGTTAAATTGTGGGCCAAAACCACGAATTGTTACTGCTTGTCCTTCACCGCCACTACGGTCAATGACTACACCTGTAATACGTTGCAGAGACTCTGCTACGTTTAAATCAGGAAATTTACCAAGATCTTCTGCTTTAATCCCATCGGTTACAACATTAGATGCTTTTTTATCTAACATTGATGAACGTAAGCTGCTGCGAATACCCGTTACTGCGATAACCTCAACATCTTTATCTACTACTGTCGGTGTGTCGCCTTCAGCGCCTTGAGCTGCAACGTGGCCGCTTGCCAATATGCCTGTAATAGCAATACTGAGTGCGGTTTTCTTGTTGAACGATAACTTATTGTTAATTATCATTTTTTAAAAACTCCTGATTGTGCGTAGTCATTTTGTCGTTGTGTGGTGTGTATAGCTTCAAATACTATTTATAATATAAATACTTTAAATCGAGCAAAAGTGCAACCTTTTCCTTAATTATGGCTATCTTTTTGTTACGTGTATTTTTCTTTTTGTTTTCTTTAATTTAACAGTAGAATTAGTACGTTATTGCGAAAACGCAAAAATTATTTGATGATTATATTCTTCATCCGGCAATAAATTAGCTTTTGGACAATCGCTTCTATTTGCTGCATTGGGCCAGTTTTGAGCTTCTAAGCACACCGCTTGGCGTGCTTTAAAAGGAGAGCCTACAAAATTTGCCGTATAAAGCTGCATACCAGGCTGGGTACTTTTAAGGGTTAAATTAACGCCCGTGTGTGGCGAGGTTAATGTAGCCATTGTTTTTAAACGATTGTCATCACTAAAAATATAGCAATGATCAAAGCCACTACCGGCATCAAGTTGCGCATGCTGTGCGCAAAGTGCATCGCCAATGGGCTTAGGGTGAGTAAAATCAAAGCAGCTGCCCGAGCCATCTTCATGATGGACAAGCGGTATACTGTTACTATCGATAGGTAAATACGTTGCGGTATTTATTTGCAGCAGGTGATTATTAATGCTTTCACTGCCTTCAAGATTAAAATAGCAGTGGTTGGTAAAGTTAACGAGAGTTTCTTTATCGGTAATGGCTTTGTAACTGAGGATTAGCTCGCCATTGCGTGCAGTAATTGTTTGCCAAACTTGTAATTGGCCAGGAAAGCCTTCTTCTCCATCTGCCGAGCAGTAATAGAGCTCCACTTCATTATTGCTTTGTTTAGTGACTTGCCACAGTACTTTATTAAAGCCTTTTTCGCCGCCGTGTAAGCTATTTGGGCCATTATTTGCTTTAAGTTGGTACTCTGTGCCTGATAATACAAAACGTCCGTTTTCAATACGATTTGCGTAGCGCCCGACTGTTGCCCCTAAATAAAATGGGTTTTCTAAATAATAAGCAGGTTCGTTAACGCACAGTGTCATCTCTTGGTTATTAAACTTTATGCTTTTGATAATAGCGCCAAATGGCAATATTTCTGCAGTTAAGCTTTTACCATCGCTAAGCGTTATTACCTCTAACGATTTATTGCCAGTTGTAGATGCCACATTCATTCTCCATAAACTACCAGCTCAACAGTACCTGTCATAGCGGTGCAACAATATATAATATAAATAGTATATAAGTGAGAAGCGTAACTCAATCAAAATGCGTTAAAATAACGCTATAAAAATTCACAGCTGTCGCTTGTGGTTTACATCACCGCTCCTCGTTGCGTGGAGTAAATGCACCTAGTTAAACTAGGTGTTCGCTGAGTGCTGCGACTTCTGCTTCGCTTAAATTTTGTTTAGCTTTGTTTTTAAAGTTATAACGCACTAATACAGTTTTACCCACAACACAGCATTTACCTTGCTGCCACGCCTCTTGCTTAATGGTAAAAGAGCTATTTCCTACATGCTCAACAGCTGTTTTAATCGTCACTTCGTGAGCATAAAATAATTCCCCTACAAACGATGCTTCTATTTTAGCAATGATCAGTTTCCAGTCGTGTGGGTTTAGATCGGGGGTAAAAAATTTAAAAATAGGGACGCGTGCGGCTTCAAACCACACAGGTAGTACGGTATTGTTGATGTGTCCGAGTGCATCTGTTTCGCTAAAGCGCGGCATCACTTTTTCAATAAACATAAAAATCCAAATAAAAACTAAATAAAAAGGTAAATCATGACGGACTTTATCCACGTTATTGATAACGCGTTAAGCGATGATTTTTGCGATAACTTTATTACCACATTCTCTAACAGCCCGCATGTAAAACAAGGTGTAACCTCTGGTGGTGTGGACTTAAAAAAGAAAGACAGCCACGACCTGCAATTAAACAGTTACCCAGAATACGCCCAACAATTAAAGCATATTCAGCAAACCACTGCACAGCATGTTTTTAACTATGTAGAAGCACACTTTTTTATGCTAATTGGCGCATTTGGCTTAAAAGTTTATCACCCAAAAACGGGGGATGTGGTGGATTTAACACAGGATAACTTTGACGAAGTGGGCAAACCACAGCTCTCTGTGTTGGTGCAGCAAATATTTAGACTTGGGAACATTCAGGCGCAAAAGTACGAGGTAAATAAAGGCGGCTACCCTTACTGGCATAGTGAAGTGTATCCACAGCTACAACACAATGAAGCCCTGCACCGTGTATTATTATTTATGTTTTATTTAAACGATGTAGAGGAAGGTGGCGAAACAGAGTTTTATTATCAAAAACGTAAAATTGCGCCTAAAAAAGGCACTATGGTCATTGCCCCTGGCTACTTTACGCATACCCATCGAGGTAATAAACCTGTCTCTAACGATAAGTATATTTTAACCTCGTGGGTGCTATTTAACCGTGCAGAGCAAATATATGGTGCGCCTAAAAGTTAGCGCACCAAAATTAGTATCATTTAACCGAGCAGTTCATCAAATAAATTAAACAACTGATCTAGCTCTTCAATGGTGTTGTAGTGCATACAACCAATACGTACTACACCGCCTTTATCAAGCACACCTAATTGCTTACACAAACCTTGCGCGTAAAAATGTCCATCCCACACACATATGTGTTGCTTACCTAAAAATTCAGACACTTCACGTGGCTCTAAACCTTCAAACGTTAAAGCAAAAGTAGGTGTACGCTCGTTTAAGCGATCAAAATCATCAATACCAAACAATTTAATACGCGGGTAATTAACCAAACGTGTTAAAAAGTGCTCACTAAGCGCCATTTCATGCTGCTTTGTTTTAGCAAAAGCCGCAGCTAACTTTTCACGGCGCGTGTGGCCTTCATCAAGCCCGCTAATTGCAGCAATGTAATCAACAGCGGCAATAAAACCAGCTAAGGCTTCGAAGCTTTGCGTGCCTGTTTCCCATCGACCTGGTGCTACATC
Source organism: Pseudoalteromonas sp. S327 (assembly GCF_005886415.1). NCBI lineage: Bacteria > Pseudomonadati > Pseudomonadota > Gammaproteobacteria > Alteromonadales > Pseudoalteromonadaceae > Pseudoalteromonas > Pseudoalteromonas sp. S327. Next base: position 66,074 of record NZ_PNDP01000030.1, read on the forward strand.
TTTAGCTGGTTCTACTTTGTAAGGCGTAAAACCTTCAAGGTGCTGTGTTTTACCGTACACCATGCCTAAGTGAGGACCAAAAAACTTATAGGCAGAACAAGCCAAAAAGTCGCAATCAAGGGCCTGAACATCAACAAGCTCGTGCGGTGCATAATGCACGGCATCAACGTACACTAATGCGCCTACAGCATGGGCAAGCTCTATAATACGTTTTATATCGTTAATAGAACCCGTAGTATTTGAAGCGTAAGTTACCGCAACCAGTTTAGTATTGCTGTTTAATAAGCTTTCAAACTGCGCCATATCTAAGCTGCAATCAGCCTCGTTAATTAAAGCGGTTTGAACTTTAACGCCTTTATCTTGCGCTGCTTGCTGCCATGACGATACATTTGAGAAGTGATCGGCGTTAGTTACAATAATCTCATCACCGGCTTGCCAATCGCGTGAAATAGCACGGCTAAAGCTAAAGGTAAGGCTGGTCATGTTAGGGCCAAACACTATATTTTGTGCACTTGGCGCATTAAGTAAATCGGCTGCTGCTTGGCGCGCATTTGCCATCAACTCAACGGTTTTATCACTTGAAAAAAACGCACCGCCTAAGTTTGAGTTGTAGTGCCCTAAATAAGCAGTCATTGCACTTAGTACAGACTGCGGCACTTGAGAGCCACCTGGGCCATCTAAAAATATTGGCGATTTACCATCAACGGTTTGTATTAATGCAGGAAACTGCTCACGTAATTGCGCTATGTTCATGAGCATTCCTTAAGAGGTAAGTACAAAACAATCCAGGTAACCCGGCTTGTTTGTATCTACTTTGTTCATTGGCGTTGCATTGTGCCAAACTTGACGGTCGTTTATTAGTGCAAACATTCCGTCTTTAATTTCCATTTTAAAACACGGTTCAGCTTGCTTGTTTTCGTATACAAGCAGCTCGCCGCCTTCTAAGTTTTCGTGAGAAACACCACATACACAAACATGGTCAAACCCATCTTGATGCACACCTTCAGGTGCTGCGGGCGTATCGCTATCAATGGCAAGCATTCTAAATTGGTGAATTTCAATATCACGGCCTTCATCAATGCCGGTAAGCTCACAAAACTCACTTACAATGCTTTTCATACCTTCTGACTCAAGTAAGCTTTGCTCTAAGTTTTCATAAGTACGCTCAACATTACCCTGAAAGGTATTAATAGAATCGTCTTGAACAAACGCTTTGGCAGCTTGTAGTTTTAGCTCACCATTTTGAAATTTAATTACCGAGTAACGACGCTTACGAAATTCACCATCTGCATACGGATTAGCAGGTAGGTTATCAAAAGAAGGCTTAACCAAATCAATATTTGCTTGGTTAATAAAACGAAGTTGCAGTAAATTCTGGTTGTTTAATGCAGTCATAAAATCTCGCTTAAAATAATGAGAATATTGAAAGAGATTTTAATGCATGTAGAAAGGAATATTTGCTTTATTATTTATATAAAAAGTGGGTAATGTTTATATTTAATTCAATTAAAACTTATTACAGCATGAAATATTCAATTTTATTTTAGCCAATAAAAAACCCGCCTAAGCGGGTTTTTTTAAAACAGCTTTAAATTATACAGCTTGCTGAATAATTACGTTGTCTGCTTTTTTAGTGTACTGAGGCATACGGTGGAAGTTCAAGTAACGGTATGTATCTGCAGCCGTTGCATTGATTTTCTCTGCGTATTCTTGGTACTCAGCTGGTGTAGGTAATTTACCTAAAATTGCCGCTACTGCAGCAAGCTCAGCTGATGCTAAGAATACATTTGCGCCTGTACCTAAACGGTTAGGGAAGTTACGTGTTGAGGTAGAAACAACCGTTGCTTTATCAGCAACACGTGCTTGGTTACCCATACACAGTGAACACCCTGGCGTTTCGATACGTGCACCAACACGACCAAAGATACCGTAGTAACCTTCGTCAGTTAGTTGGTCTTTATCCATCTTCGTTGGTGGAGCTACCCAAAGTTGAGTTGGGATACGACCTGTAAAGCCATCTAGTAATTTACCCGCAGCACGGAAGTGACCAATGTTAGTCATACAAGAACCGATGAATACTTCGTCGATTTTCTCGCCAGTAACATCAGAAAGTAAACGCGCATCATCTGGGTCATTTGGAGCACAAAGGATTGGCTCTTTAATTTCTGCTAGGTCGATTTCTACAACGTGCTTGTACTCTGCATCAGCGTCAGCTTCCATAAGTTCTGGGTTTGCTAACCATTCTTGCATTGCATTAATACGACGTTCGATTGTACGTACATCGCCGTAACCTTCAGAGATCATCCACTTAAGCATAACAATGTTAGACTCAAGGTATTCGCTGATAGACTCTTTAGAAAGCTTAACAGTACAACCTGCTGCTGAACGCTCTGCTGATGCATCTGATAATTCAAACGCTTGTTCAACAGTTAAGTGCTCAACACCTTCAATTTCTAGTACGCGACCAGAGAATTCGTTGATTTTACCTTTTTTCTCTACTGTTAATAAGCCTTGCTTAATACCGTAGTAAGGGATTGCGTGTACTAGGTCACGTAAAGTGATACCTGGTTGCATTTCACCTTTAAAGCGAACCAAAATAGACTCAGGCATATCAAGTGGCATAACACCTGTTGCTGCTGCGAACGCTACTGCACCTGAACCCGCAGGGAACGAAATACCTAATGGGAAACGTGTATGTGAATCACCACCAGTACCTACAGTATCTGGTAATAACATACGGTTTAACCAAGAGTGAATTACACCATCACCTGGGCGAAGTGAAACACCGCCACGGTTCATGATGAAATCAGGAAGCGTATGGTGAGTGTTTACGTCAATTGGTTTAGGGTAAGCAGAGGTATGACAGAATGACTGCATTGTTAAATCTGCAGAGAAACCTAAACATGCTAAGTCTTTAAGCTCATCACGTGTCATAGGACCTGTAGTATCTTGCGAACCTACAGTGGTCATTTTAGGCTCACAGTATTGGCCTGGGCGAATACCTGCTACGTTACATGCTTTACCAACCATTTTTTGCGCTAGTGTAAAGCCTTTATCAGACACTTCAGTGACTGCTGGTACTTTAAATACGTCAGTAGCGCCTAAACCTAAAGAGGTACGTGCTTTGTCTGTTAAACCACGACCAATGATTAGAGGAATACGGCCGCCGGCACGTACTTCATCTAAAATTACGTCTGATTTAAGTTCAAAAGTAGAGATAACGTCATCAGTACCGTGGCGCTTAACTACACCTTCGTATGGGTAAATATCAATTTGATCACCCATGTTGAACTCATCAACATTTAACTCGATTGGTAACGCACCTGAATCTTCCATTGTGTTGAAGAAGATAGGCGCAATTTTGTTACCTAAACATACACCACCAACGCGCTTATTAGGTACGTATGGGATATCATCACCCATAAACCAAAGCACAGAGTTAGTTGCAGATTTACGAGAAGAACCAGTACCTACAACGTCACCTACGTATGCAAGTGGTAAACCTTGTGTTTTTAATTCTTCAAGTTTAGTGATTGGACCTACTTCACCCGCTTTGTCAGGAGTGATACCGTCGCGCTCATTTTTTAGCATTGCTAAAGCATGAAGTGGGATATCTGGACGTGACCATGCATCTGGTGCAGGTGATAAATCATCAGTGTTTGTCTCGCCGGTTACTTTAAATACAGTAACAGAGATTTTTTCAGCAACAGCTGGCTTGTTAGTAAACCATTCAGCGTCTGCCCAAGATTGAATAATCTTTTTAGCGTGCTCGTTGCCTGCTTTTGCTTTTTCTTCTACGTCGTAAAATGCATCAAACATTAATAATGTGTTTGATAGACCTTTTACAGCGATAGGCGCAAGTGTTTCGTCATCAAGTAGCTCAATCATTGGGGCAATGTTGTAACCACCTAACATTGTACCTAATAATTCTGCTGCTTTTTCTTTAGATACTAATGGAGATTGTGCTTCGCCTTTAGCAACTGCCGCTAAAAAGCCTGCTTTGATGTATGCTGCATCATCAACGCCTGGTGGTACGCGGTTGATTAGTAAATCTAAAATGAACTCTTCTTCACCCGCTGGTGGGTTTTTAATTAGTTCAATAAGACCAGCCGTTTGCTGAGCATCTAATGGCGCTGGTACGATACCTAACGCGGCACGTTCTTCTACGTGTTTACGATATTCTTGTAGCACAATATTGCCCTCTTGGTGACGTGAAAGTATTCGGTAGCGCATCATGCGCAAAAAAAGTAACCCAATACTTATAGTATTCTAACGCGGGATTATAAAGCTTTTATGTATAGATGAAAATCCATCCAGCTAAGCAACTGATTATACCGACTATAAATATTATGAATAGTGGTAAGCGTAAATTCTATTTTCGTGAATGTTTGTTAAGTAATAATCATTCTTGTTTAATCAGGTTAATACTGCATATGCTGTTTTAAAGGCATAAAAAAACCCAGCACTAAGCTGGGTTTTTAAAATAAAGTAAGTAACTATTAACGCTTAACTTTTACACGTTCAATAGATTTTACATGTGCTTCTACACGACGGTTTTCAGCGTGAGCTTCTTTCGTGTTAGCTGTGTTTTTAAGACGTTCTTCACCTAGGCCAACAGTTGTAATGCGATCTTCAGCAATGCCATCTTTAATTAGCTCTTGTGCTACATCATCAGCACGCTTTTTAGAAAGCATCTTGTTGTAGTTTGCGTTACCTACCGCTGACGCGTGGCCTTCAAGTAGTACAGTTGTATCTTCGTGCTCTTTTAAGAACTCAGATACTGATGCAATGTCGTCAAAGTAACGTTGACCAACTTGTGCAGAATCATGTGGGAAAGTAACTAATAAGCTTGTTGTTACTTCACGGTCTTCGTATAAAGTACAGCCATCGCCATCAACAGCGTCTGTCATTGGCGTGTTAGGACATTTATCATCTTTATCTAGGATGTTGTCGTTGTCACTGTCTTTAGGTTCTACAGGTACTTCTACTACTGCTGTAGGCGCTGGCTCTACAGGCTGTGCAGGCATAGAGTTTTGGCCAAATAAGTAGTTAATACCAATTTTAGCACCTACATCTGTGTAACCTTTATCAAGACCTTGGTATACCGCAGTTTCAGCGTTTACGAAAAAGCCATCAGTAATAAAGTGTTGGTAACCAACACCTGCGTTTAAGAATGTGTTGTCATCTACTACGTCCATTTCTTTAATACCGAATAGACCGTAGAAAGGGCCGCCGTCAAGGTGGTAAAGCGCATCAATACCGTAACGCTCGCCGTCGATATTATTACGATTACCCGCTACTTTATCGAACGCGTTAAAGTCCATATCTGCATACTCAAGACGTGCGCTCCAATAATCGCTGAAACGGTAACCTGCTTCTACACCCCAACCAGTTGACTCGTTTACATCAAGGCCAGTTTGTGCGCGCATGTTTTTCCATGACGCATCATAGTAGTCACCGAAAACACCAAGGTAAAGGCCTTCTTCTTTATCGGCAGCGAATGTAGACGCGCTAGTTGCAGCTAACGCAATTGCAATTGTAAGTGATTTTAATTTCATTGTTTTCTTCCCATTTTAACAACTTAGAAAATTGTAGCTAATCAATGCTAGCTCAACCAGTTTTGTACACACTACCTGAGCTTTTGTTAATCGATACTTAACGAAAAAATAAAGATTATAAATTTTTTCAACGATATACAGACATTCCAACCACCAATTGTAGGTTAAGTGAAAATTTTTACCTAATCGGCAATTAATAAATTATGGTAATTTACAAATAGTTACTTTTTATGAATGCGAACAATACCACCGAGTATATAACTGCTCAATCATTGGACACTGAACCATTTAAAAATGACTATTTATAATCAGTAACTTACAATTAATTACAATACTTAAGTACCGCAAAAAGTTTGATAGCCCTTGTCATCTTTACCTGTCTCTTGAAAGCGGGCTAAGTTAGCTGTTTTATCATATGGGTTACTCATCACCGCTAAGAAGTCGCTTAGCAGCTCACTCTCGCCGTGTTGATTATATTGCGCGAGGATTTCTTCGACGATGTGATTACGCGGTATAACCCTTGGGTTAGCCGCTCTCATAAGGTTATAGCTGTTTTCATCACATCTTTTTTGCCATAACTGGGCCCATTGCGTTAATTTATCTGGCACTTTGCCACCCTTTAGTGACTCGGTTAGGGCATCAAAGGTGTTGGTGTAATCGAGCTTATGCTCTTGAAATAACAATAATAACTTACTTACAAGCTCTACATCGTCTTCGTTATAACCTGCTAAGCCTAATTTTTGTGCCCACATTTGATTATATTGCTCGTTAAATAACGTAGAAAACTGATTAATTAGCGGCGTCATTAAACTTACAGCTTGTTCGTCATCTTCATCTATTAGCGGGATTAGGCTCTCGGCTAAACGCGCGCAGTTCCAACTTACAATATTTGGCTGATTACCATAGGCATAGCGACCTTGCTTATCAATTGAGCTAAACACGGTATCAAAATCAAAGGTATTCATCATTGCACACGGGCCGTAGTCGATAGTTTCGCCGCTTATCAAGGTATTATCAGTATTCATAACGCCATGAATAAAGCCTACTCGCATCCAGCTAATAACCAGCGCTAGCTGACTATTTATAACGGCTTCTAAAAAGTCTAAATAGCGCTGAGCCCCTGTTGATTGAATACTTGGGTAATGGCGTTCAATGGCTACATCAGCTAATTTTTTTAATCCCTCTACATCACCTTGAGTTGCTAAATACTGAAACGAGCCAACGCGAATATGACTACTTGCTAAGCGGGTAACAATTGCGCCTGGTTGCGGCGGATTACGATAAACAGCTTCGCCTGTGCCGACAACAGCTAAACACCGCGTGGTTTTAATTCCTAAGCCATGCATAGCTTCGCTCATAATATACTCGCGAATAGCGGGGCCTAGTGCACATCGTCCATCGCCTCCTCTTGAAAAAGGCGTGGCGCCTGAGCCTTTTAACTGAATATCCCACAGCTGATTTTTATCATCGCTGATAGCACCCAGTAAGTGCGCTCGCCCATCCCCCAAGCGCGGCGAAAAGTGCCCAAACTGATGCCCAGAATAGCCAAGCGCTACAGCATTTACCGGTTGTGGCTCGTTACCAGCAAAAGTACTGGCCCGCAGCGCTGGCTCAACATCTATATTAAACTGCTGTGCTAACGCTTCGTTCCACAAAAGTAATTGCGGGGCTGCAACGCTTGAAGGACTGTCCTCTATTGCGAAGTTATCTGCTATGTCTGTGTATCTTGGCACTAGTTTCATGGTTAATCCTCTGTTTGTTGGCTTATGCCTACGCGATTGTCGCCCACGCTGTAAGCCACAATTAAGCTAAGTTCTTGCAGGCTCAAACCACTTTGCTTTTGCATTTCGTTAAAAAACGCCTGTGCGGCAGTGAGTGATTTTTTAGTTTGCAGGCCGCCATCGATAATTTTGTGCGCTCTTAGGTAGCTTTCCACATCTCGCGAAAGTAAAAAAGTATCTTTACCAAGCGCTCTTAAGGCATACGGGCCTGTATTGCCGCCCAAACGGGCGCCGTGTTTTTTTAAATGCGCCCATAAACCAATAATGTCATCGCCTGGCCAGTTAGCTACAAACTGGCTAAAACTGCCATGTTGCTGTGCTATTTCGTGGATCATGTAGGCATTTTCAGGAATTGTTTTTACCTTTTTATAATTACGAATAATGCGCTCATCAGTTGCTTTTTGCTCGAGCATATCGGGCGGCATCATAAGTAATTTATCAACACTAAACTGCCAAAAAACCTCTCTAAAACCTGGCCATTTACTGTTTATTACCGACCAGTAAAACCCGCTTTGAAATACTTTACGGGTAAACTCTTCAAGCCAGTCGTCGTCACTTAATGCGCTTAATGCTTTTTTAGATAAGGGTTTTGCGAGTAATAACTTAAGCATTTTTTCAGAGCCTTTTCGCTCTACTGCTCGCTTATAAATATCGCTAAATTTTTCCATACTTATTAAATACCTCATCACTGCTCATAGGGTTAGTTTACGAGAAAAGCAGCCAATACGTAACCACCCGCATTTTCGATGAACTAATCTGTATCCTGCAACTTGACACCTAGACGGCTAAAATGTTTTAATCGCCGCAATTACCCTATTTAAATTGTATTTTGTTAAACCTTTTGCGGTTAAACAAAATACAAAGGGCTAGAAGAGGTGCGTTATTCAGGTAGCGTATGTTAGGAGCGCAAACTCCAGTGAGCATATGTGAGGGGAATACCGCCGAGAGGTAAACGCTTTTGCGAAGCAATTACTTCGGGCGACTAGGTTGAATCCTAGCGACTGTCACCAATAGCTGTTTTAAAACAGCTTATTAGTTTGGTGGAGAGCTTCTGGTCTTAAATAATAAGGCCGTGCGCCCTATTATTTTAAGCCCATTCGCTCTTCGAATACTGTTCGAACGACGTTAATGCGGCTCACATCATACAGCCTCCTTAATATCTCGAACACCTTATAGGTTCGTAAGAGATGATTCACAACTTCAATTTAGACGACTACGCACTGTGGACAGCGCTTGTTACGCCGTTTGATCAACAAGGTAATGTTGACTACGACACGCTCACAACACTTGTTAGCGAACAAGAAGCGGCACACAACGGTATTTTACTGCTCGGTAGCACAGGTGAAGGCTTAGCCCTTACGCTTAAAGAGCAGCAAGGCATTGTTGAGCACGTGTGCCAATTAAAACCCAGTGTACCGCTTATGGTTGCTGTTGGTGGTAGTAATTTGGCCCAACAAAAAGAATGGGTTAGCTACTGTAACCAATTACCTATTCACAGCTACTTATTAGGCTCGCCTCTTTATGCAAAACCAGGGGCTGTAGGTCAAACACATTGGTACGAAAGCTTATTAAACGAAAGCGCGCATCCGTGTATGTTGTACAACGTACCTGGGCGCAGCGGTGTAAGCATTCCTATCGAAACCATTGAAAACTTAAAAGCGCACCCAAAACTGTGGGCTTTAAAAGAAGCCAGTGGCAACATCACCCAATTTGAAGCATACCGACAAGCCGCGCCTAATTTAGCGCTATACAGTGGCGACGATGCACTTATGCCCTACTTTGCCCAAGCAGGTGCAAAAGGCTTAGTTTCGGTTGCGGCCAATGCATGGCCTTTGCAAACACACGAATTTGTAAAGCGCAGCCTAAGCGGTCAACACCCCAATTTATTTGCTCAGTGGACTCGCGCTATCAATAGCCTATTTGCTGTAGCAAACCCTATTCCCGTTAAAGTGCTAATGCACCAGCAAGGGCGTTTAAATAGCCCACTGTTGCGTCCACCTTTAACGCATCTTGAGTTAACGCAAACCGATTGCATTACCACTGCAAACGACACCATTTTATCTTGGCATTAAACACAGGTTTTTATAATGAGCTGGTTAGAACTACTAAATAATTTAGAATCGGGCGCAGTACGCGCAGCATCACAAAACGAAAGCGGCCAATGGGAAGCTAACGTAGAAGTAAAACAAGGCATTTTAGAAGCCTTTAAAAATGGCACTAACACCGAGTTTGCAGGCGGGTTTGTTGATAAGCACAACCTTGCACCACAAGAATTTAGCACTGACGATGGCGTGCGTATGGTACCAGGTGGCACCAGTGTTCGCCGCGGTGCCTACGTAGCTAAAGGCACTATTATTATGCCACCAGCGTACGTAAATATTGGCGCATACATCGACGAAGGTACGATGGTTGATAGCCACGCATTAGTGGGTTCATGTGCACAAGTTGGTAAAAATGTACATTTAAGCGCAGCTGTTCAACTTGGTGGTGTACTTGAGCCAATTGGGGCAAGCCCAGTCGTGGTTGAAGACGATGCGTTTATTGGCGCAGGTTGTGTCATTGTTGAAGGCGTAGTGGTTAAAAAAGGCGCTGTACTTGCACCAGGTGTGCGTTTATCTGCAACTATTCCGGTTTACGACTGTGTTAACGAGCGCCAGCTAGATAAAGGCGAGCCAATTCCAGAGTACGCTATTGTAATACCAGGTTCTCGCCCTGCGTCTAACGAATGGGCTCGTGAGCAAGGCCTAAGCATGTCGTGTGCACTCATTGTTAAATACCGCGACGAGCAAAGCGATGCATCGTTATTGCTAGAAGAGGTTTTACGATAATGAGCTTTTTGAGCACGCCTATCAAGGCCGCCGTAAATACACTTACTCAGCAACTTGATACACCTTTTTTTGTTTACGACTTAGACAAACTAAACGCACACCTTACCCGTTTAGTTGCGCAAACCGATGTAAAGCTTTGGTATGCGGTAAAAGCCAATCCGCTTTCTAAGGTTATTCAATGCCTAGACAGCGCCGGATTTAACTTTGACGTAGCAAGTAAAGGTGAGCTTGAACAAGTCCTTGCACAAGGTATTAGTTCACAGCGCGTGCTCAACACAGGGCCTGCAAAGAGCCCTAAACAAATTAAACACTTTATTGAGCGCGGCGTGCGTATTTTTGTTGCCGAAAGCCTCAATCAAGTACGTTGGTTAAACCAGCAAGCGCAGCTGCAAAATACGCAGCTGCAAGTATTACTGCGTGTGCAATTACGCTGGCCAGAAGGTGAAAAAAACCCATTAGGGGGTGACAGCCTTACACCGTTTGGGCTTGGTTGCGATGAATGGCAAGCGCTCAATACTGGCGATTACCCAGCACTTAATTTTGATGGCCTACATATTTTTCAGTGGGGCAACATGCTTAGCACACAAAAGCTAAGCGAGCTGTGGTCGCAAATGATTGCACCGCTTACCACCTTGGCTAATAACTTAAATATAAACCTGAAAATTTTAGACTTAGGCGGCGGTTTAGGTATTCCTTACACACCAAACGATGCAACACTTGAGTGGGATGGATTAATCACCGCGCTGGCAAAAATTAAAAAAGATGCGGGTGTAGACGAGCTTTGGATGGAGCTTGGCCGTTACGCTGTAGGCGAATGCGGACATTACGCTAACCCCGTCGTTGAGTGCAAACAAAACTACGGGCAACAGCAAGTTATTTTAACCGGTGGTATTAACCACTTATTACGTCCTGCTGTTACAAGCCAAGATTTTCCTGCGGCGTTACTGCGCGAATCAACAGCGCCAGAACAAGCAATGAGCTTATACGGCCCATTATGTACTGCCCTTGATTGCTTAGGCGAGCATAGCCTACCAAGCGATTTAAACGAGCAAGACTGGCTGGTGTTTAGCCAATGTGGCGCCTATGGTTTTACCGAAAGCATGCCCTATTTTTTATGCCATGAACTAGCTGCAGAATACGTGTTACAAAATGGCGAGCTCACGTGTGTGCGCCAAGCAGAAGATGCCAATCACTACTTAAGGTAATAAACATGAGCATAACAACACCCATTAGCCAAGAAAATATTGTAGTAGGGGAAGTAGCAAACGGCTTACCTCTAACTATTCCGGTGTATCGCTTAAAAGGCGATGGCAGCGGGCCAAGCGTGTATATCCAAGCCAATATGCATGGCGCCGAGGTACAAGGTAACGCGGTTATTTTTCAGCTGCTAGAGCAGTTAAAACAGCTCAATTTAAAAGGCGACATTACCTTAGTACCTTATGCTAACCCTATTGGTTGTAATCAAAAGTCAGGGGAATTTACCCTTGGCCGATTCGACCCTATTACTGGCACTAACTGGAACCGTATGTATCACTACAATAGTGATTTAGTTACCCAGTTTGCACACGAGCATAGCCAGTACGACGATGCAGCTTTAAAAAGTAACTTTAAAAAAGCCCTGCTTGATGAAATAGATGCCAAACTTAATGGCCCAGCTTACTTGCTCAATACCGGTAAACGCATTGCGCTTAACCTGCAAAAGCTTGCGCATCAAGCCGATATCGTGCTCGACTTACACACGGGGCCTATTTCAAGTAAGCATCTGTACTGTCCAACGTATGCCAGCGACAGCGCACGTTATTTTAATATTGAACACGTACTGCTTATTCCAAGCGACTTTGATGGCGCAATGGATGAAGCTAGCTTTTGCCCATGGTGGCATCTAAGTGATGCACTTAGTGCGCAAGGCAGGGACTTTAATGTACAGGTTGAAGCCTTTACAGTAGAGCTAGGCAGCCAAGAAAAAATAGATTTAGCAGCCGCCTTTGACGATGCAAACAGCATTTTAAGCTATTTGAACCATAAAAATGTATTGGTAGATGCAGTGCATCAACCTAAGCAGATGACCCGTTATGCGTGCCATTTAGATGACTACTTTGCTTATTATGCGCCGATTGGCGGCATGGTTGAATATGTTGCCCCATTAGGCGCACACATAAAGGCAGGTGAGCCAATAGCCCATATATTGCGCATGGAGCGCTATTTAACTGAGCAGCCCCTACAAACATTAAGCCTCGATTGCGATGCAATTGCTATTTTGCATTTTGCCTCAGCAAGCGTAAACCAAGGCACTGAACTTTATAAGTTTTTTACTAACGTATTTGAGTTATAACGCACCGCGCTATAACTCCCCCTTCTCATTGCGTGAGAGTAAGTTAACTAACTTACAATATAAGCGGCTATATGCCGCTTTTTTTGATCTGTGATAACGGTGTAAACGTAAGGTAATCAAATAAGTGTAAATTCAGTGAAAGTTCACCGTTACAAATGTAAAAACACGTTATAATTTATAAATCTACCTTACTCTCAAAGGAATAAACAATGAGCTGGCGTTATTGGATTGCAGTTACGGCTTTACTAAGCACACCCTCTTTTGCCCAACAAGAGGTTAAAAAAAATGAACAAGACAACGACATAGAGCTAGTTAAGCAATGTATTTTAAATGAAGTAATTGGTGGCGATGGTAAGCAAACCTTAGACGAGCTGCGTACAAAATGCTCCGCCCTTGAAGAAAACAAACAACTTACCGCACTTGATAAACGCAAGGCTCGCGAAGAGGTAAGTAAAAAAAATCGTAACGTAATTACGCCGCATAAACGTAACTACATTTTACCTTTATCGTATGTCTCGCACCCTAACGATCGCCCGTTTGATGGCTTTGACGAGCTAACAGATGAAGAAAATGGCGAACCCCTTGATAACCTAGAGGCTAAATACCAGCTTTCTATTAAGGTACCACTGTACGATGATTTTGCAGATGACGACCAAGCCATCTTTTTTGGCTTTACCTTGCAGTCGTATTGGCAAATTTATAACTCAGAGATTTCTTCTCCGTTTCGTGAAACCAACTACGAACCAGAAATATTTTGGGTAAACTACCTAGACCAAGAAAACGTACTTTGGGGCGACGAAATGGCCATAGCGCTGGGTATTTCGCACCAATCTAATGGCCGCAGCCAGCCAAACTCTCGTTCATGGAACCGAATTTACGCCGATTTTATATGGGAAAAGAGCGGTTTTGTATTTAGCTTTAAACCTTGGTATCGCATTGCCGAGGATGAAAAAGACAATATATTAGAAGCCGATGGCGACGACAATCCAGATATTTACAAATACATGGGTTACTTTGAATTTGGCGGGGCGTATCGTTATCACGATCACGAGTTTAGCTTTATGACTCGTAACAATTTAAATTCAGATAACCGTGGTGCACTTCAACTAGATTGGTCATTCCCGCTTTGGGGTCGTTTGCGTGGCTACGCGCAGTACTTTAACGGTTACGGTGAGAGCCTAATTGATTATAACGCTGATGTAGAGCGTATTGGTGTAGGTATATTACTTACCGATTTACTATAATTTATTAATACACCATAAAAAAAGCCAAGCCCTTTTATAAAGTGCTTGGCTTTTTTATTAAAGCGTTACTCGTTATTTTTTAACGGCAAACACCCCTTCAAACTCTGCAACAACATCGCTGCCATCAAATATAGTAACAGGTACTACGTAGCTTGCTTTGCCTGTTGTTTCCAGCTCACTGAGCTTACCTTTACAGGTTTGCACATCAACACAACCGCGTGGGTCGGTATTAAGTGGTTTTAAGTATTTTATAGTGGCATCGGCTAATACAATATTGCCCTCAAGCCCTTCCTCTTTAAGCGCTAAGTACGTTGCGCCCCAACCTGTTAAGGTTGCTAAGCTGTATATAGAGCCTGCAAACATGGTGTTGTGTAGGTTTAAGTTAGCGTCTAAATCAGCACGCGTTGTAAACTGCCAATCAGTGTAGCTTTCTACTTTTATACCCATTGCATCACTAATTGGGATTGATTCACGCCAAATATTTTGCAGTACTTGCGTCCAATCAGGGTGGCGAAACCAACCCGGCTCACTAGGCTTTTGCTTAATCATTTTGAAATGTTGTACATCGCCATACGCAAGGTGGGCTTTTTCTTTTAGCTCGTAGCCGTGGCGCTTATAAAACTCAAGCGCACGCTCGCGAGCAAATAACACTAATTCGCCTGCATTTTGCGTCCATGCTATTTTTTCAAGCTCATGTAATAAACGGCTACCAATATGTTGATTACGGTTGCCTTCGGCTACGGCCATGTAACGTACTTGCGCTTGTTCATGGTTGTTAAAATGTAAACGGGCCACACCAAGCACATCACCGTTGTTATTTTTTATAAAGCGATGCTCTGAGTCTTGTTCCATATCATCTTGTTCAGAGCCACGAGGCTCATTCCAAGGCGCACGTAGTACTTCCCAACGTAATTGATAGTACGCTTGCCAGTCTTCGCTGCTCTGCGGTGTAGTTACTTGAAACATATATACTCCTGTTGTTTTGCCGTAAATAAAAATAAAGGCTACGGCATGTAATCCAACTGAATAACTCTTTAACCTGCACATTGGTTTTTACATTAGAAAATTAAAGATTAAGTTGGTTGGAATTATTATGGCAAATACCATACTCCATCTTTTAAACACTGCCAATACGACTTTGGTAAGCAAGCGAAAAAATAACTGTTTTACCCATCGCATCAGCTAGTTTATGCTGGGCCTTTAGAGATTGAACATGCACTGAGCGAAGGGTTCTGCCTTGGGGGAATTTACTCTTTGTTGCCTACATGGATATAAGCCAGTAGAGTAACGCAGGAGCAGTTACCTAGCCCACTAGGTTACAAATC
>NZ_PNDP01000031.1:0-79421 GCF_005886415.1 Pseudoalteromonas sp. S327
ATTCAAACGCAACTATTCAAATACAATCTCCCCTAAACACAGCTAAGCATAAAAGCTTCGCCAAATAACGTTTTTTTAGTAAACGCGAGTTCATATTGCGGTGTGTAATATCTTTACAAGCATTTTAAGTTAGGCGTTCGTACTGGGCGCTTATTTTTAGACTCCCTTTATTAGAGATACTTTTTATGAAGTTAAAGTTATTTATTGCCGCTATTATTGCCTCCTCTGTGTCGTTACACGCGGCGCAAGCACAAGCAAGTGCTAAGTTTACTTTTGAAGATTTAAAAGCAATGGCAAAAGCCTCTGCCAAAAAGCCCTATACGCCTGTGGAAGTGCCAGCACCTGAGCTTATTGATAAAATTACCTATGACGAACATTGGAAAATACGCTTTAAAGAAGATGAAACCCTCTACCCAAATGGCGAAAAGGCACCGGTGCAATTATTTTACCCTGGGCGATATTTTCCTGAGCCGGTAAGTATTTTCATCAGAGATGATAAAAACAACGTTAAAGAGCTGCCTTTTAATAATGCGCTTTTTGATATGCCTGACGATAGCCCTGCTCACGACCTGCCAGAAGGGTTTGGGTTTGCAGGCTTTAGAATTATGCGCCCCGATATAAAACCAGATTGGATATCGTTTTTAGGGGCGTCTTATTTTAGAACTGATGGCCCTCAGGGGCAATATGGGTTGTCGGCTCGCGGTATTGCAATTAATACCGGTATGAGTGAGCCAGAAGAATTTCCACGCTTTTCGGCATTTTGGCTAGGCCCTGCAGAAAATAAAGGTGAGAGTATGTCTGTGTGGGCATTACTTGAGGGGCCCTCTGTTACAGGTGCTTATCGGTTTGGTTTGAGTAAAGACAACAAAGAGGCCAAAGGGCATGTTACCTCTGTAAGTGCTAATTTGTATATGCGCGCCGATGTAGAGCGCTTAGGTATAGCGCCGCTAACCAGTATGTATTGGTACTCAGAAAAAGATAAAACGGTAGCGAAAGACTGGCGCCCAGAAATTCACGACAGCGATGGCTTAGCTATTCATACTGGGTCGGGCCAGTATATTTGGCGACCGTTAAATAATCCGCAGTCGGTGTCGACCAATAGCTTTATTGATGAAAACCCTAAAGGCTTTGGCTTAATCCAAAGAGACCGTGACTTTAATAACTACCAAGACGACGGCGTGTTTTACAATAAGCGTTCATCAGCGTGGATCAAGCCTACGGGCGACTGGGGGAGAGGCGCTGTGCAGCTAATCGAAATCCCAACTAAAGATGAAACGTTTGATAACATTGTTGCTTATTGGGTGCCTGAAAAAGAGGTACGTAAAGGCGATGAGTTTACCTTTTCTTATGATATTGAGTGGCGTCCACTCGATCCAAAATCAAAAAACCTAGCAAGTGTTGTTAATACTCGCCAAGGGCAGGGCGGAATTCCTGGCCAGCCTATTCCTGAGGGCGTAAACAAAATGGTGATTGATTTTGAAGGCCCAGTATTTAAAGGCCTAGATAGAGAAAGTGGCATAAAGCCTATTGTTGAAGCCAGTAACGGCGAAATACTGGAGCCAATTGGTGCTTACCCAATAGTGGGGACCAACCAATGGCGATTAGCATTTGACTACAAACAGAGCAATAACGACCCCGTAAGCATACGCGCGTATTTGGTTGATAAAAACGAAGAGGCGATAACCGAAACATGGGTAAGTGATGCAAAGGTAACGATTGAGTAACTAAGCTAAGGTTTAATAGGCTTAAGTAAAACAAATGGCTATATAGTTGTGCGGTATATAGCCATCAACATTCAAACCTTAGTAAGTATGTTGAATGGCCAAATAGACGAGAGATTACTTTCGATGCTTAAGTTTAGTCCAGCCAATTTTGATAATTACTACAGCAGAAATTATTAGCATTATTGAAAAAGTGTGTTGACCAAAAGCTTGAAAAACAAGCCATGCTGCAATAGTTATTAGTATGCAACCTATTAAAAATAAAATGTTTTTTAACATCCTATGTTCTCCATTTCCAAAATATCAAAGTATACGTATTCGTTTTTTATTAAGCTAATTATGAATGCTTATTATTAGGTCGAAGCGCGCTAATTAACAAATGTATGGCTGCATACACTTTTGGTTTATTTAATTATAACCCAGCCTAGTGTGATACTTATTTCGTAAGGTTATTTTAGTCGCTTGTATACCCACTGCTTTCTTAATTTACCTTGATAAACCCTAATTTATAGTTAAAATGGCCGGCTTATTTAACGAATGTACCTACTTTATTACTGACGTAGTAATAAAAGCTGCATTAATAGATGTAAATACTAAGCGTGCAATTTTAAGGCGTGTTATTTACCTCGTTTTATACCAATCCTCAAAATAGGTTACTTAATTAAGCGAATTGGTATTTGTAAATTTACGTTAGGACGAAAATTGGTTTGATCTCATTGAACGACGATTTAATTGTAGGTAAAGGGGCGCATAGAACGTGTTACAGGCACCCTGAGGCACATAATTTATGTATAAAAGTAAGCCGTGAAGGGTTTTCGCAGGAGCAAGATCAAGAGCTGGCTTATTATAAGCGACTTAGTAACCGAAATATTCAGTGGCAGTTGTTAGCGCGATACCATGGTACGGTACACACCAATATTGGCACAGGGTACGTGTTTGACCTAGTAATTGATGCAAATAATCAGCCGGCTAAAACGTTGGAACATTATTTAAATCAGCCAAATAGTGAAGCCTTAGCCGAGCCACTATTAAATTTAAAAGATTATTTATTGCACAATTTAGTGATCACCAAAGAAATAAAACCACGCAACATAGCGTGTGTTAATAATAACGGCACCATTGAGCGGTGTGTTGTTGTTGATGATATTGGTAATACTGAGTTTTTTCCTATTAGTAATTACGTGAGCTCATCGGCTAAGCGTAAAATAAATAGAAAATGGCAGCGCTTTGAAGCGAGTTTAAATGAGCTTGGCTTAAGCCTTAATTAAGTTTTAAACTCCGACTTTAAATACTGGCTTTAATTAATAACCACAGCCCAGTTTAATACGCAGGGCTAAGCTAACAGCACATAGCCTACCCTGCGCTTAATAACCGTTAGTTACTTTTCTAACTCTTTTACATACAGCATGAGTGCGCTGTACATTACGCTAAGGGCTTTTGTTACATCCTCATCAATAACAGCTTCTGCGGGGTGATGGCTTATCCCGCCTGGGCTGCGTATAAATAGCATCCCCACAGGGCAAATAGGGGCTATAGCCATGGCATCGTGCCCAGCGCCAGAGGCAAGTGAAGGCGAGGCTTGGTTATTCAATTTACAGGCACTGCTAAACAATTGTTGAATTTGAGTGTCGCACGCTACGGCGTCGGCCGCATGTGTCCATTGCCAATCAAGCGTTAAATTACGCGATGTAGCAATTTGATCGGCGCGGGTATGTATTGCATTAAGTAATACTGCTAGGTCGGCATCATTTTGTGCGCGTGCATCTAGGCTTATAGTCGTTTTACCGGCAATAACATTTGTAGCGCCTGGGCGAGCATGAATTTGCCCTACGGTGGCTACTTCACCATTACTCGCGTTTTTTGCTAGTTGCTCTATGGCAAGGGTAAGCTCGGCGCAGCCAACTAACGAATCTTGGCGTAAGTTCATTGGCGTAGTGCCTGCATGGCCGCTTAGGCCTGATAGGGTGATCATAGCGCGTTTGGCGCCAGCAATAGCGGTTACTACCCCTAGCGCCTGGTTTACCGATTCAAGCACTGGGCCTTGCTCTATGTGGGTTTCCCAATAACCGAGTAATTCGTTTTTGTTAAGGGCGGCTTTAGCGTAATCATCAGGGTTTAGGCCAAAATCAAGCATGGCTTGGCGCATGCTAATGCCGTTTGTATCTTGTATATTTAACCACTGGGGGTCAAACTCGTTCGCCAGTGCTTTTGAGCCAATTAGAGTGGTGGCAAAGCGAGTGCCTTCTTCATCACAAAAGCCCACTACATCTAAATGAAATGGTAAATCAAGCTTAAGCGTGTGTGCAATGGCGGCTACTTCAATACCTAGTAACACCCCTAAAATACCATCAAATGCACCGGCGTTTGGTACGGTGTCTAGGTGTGAGCCAATAATTAAACGTTTAGCGTTTGGATTAGATGATGCTAAGCGCCCCCATAAATTGCCGACTTCGTCTTGCCACGATTGCATGCCCGCCTCAGCCATCCACGCAGCAGTTACACGGTTACACTCTTTGTGCTCTTTAGATAAATACACACGGTGAATGCCACCTTGCATTTGCGATAGGCCGCTGAGCGTTTTACAGCGCAATAACGCGCGCGCGGCAAATTTATTAGCCAGCTCACTGTTTAATAATGGCTCATGGAGGGGGCTTGCAATCGTCATGCTAAATCCTTTTTTTATTTATAATGGGCTAGGGCGGCAATAGCGGCTTCGCCTTTAGGGCCTTTATAGCCGTTGGCGTGTAAGCAGGCATCTAGGCTTGCCAATGTTTGTAATACGGCATCTTTACGGGCGTTGTAACCCATGGTGCCAATACGCCAAATTTTGCCATGCAGCGGCCCAAACGAGGTGCCAATTTCAATACCAAAGTCGGTTAGCATTTGTCCGCGTACGTGGTCAGCATTAATGCCCTCGGGTATATAAACACCCACTACGTTGTTCATTTTATGGTTTAAGTCGCCAAATACGTTTAAGCCCAGCGCTTGAATACCCGTTAGCATGGCATCGCCGTGTAACTTGTGGCGGGCAACGCAGTTATCAACGCCTTCTTCAATAACAATGCGAGCACATTCTGATGCGCAATACAGCATACTGGTGGCTTCGGTGTGGTGGTTAAGGCGCTCTTCGCCCCAGTAATTCATGATCATGCCTAAATCAAAGTAGTTTGAGCGTACAAATGGCTCGGTGCCGTCGGTATGCTGCGCGGTACGAATACCCGCTTCTACTTTTTTGCGTTTTTGGATCCAATCGGCGCATTTATCGCTCAGTGTTAAAGGGGCAGAGCCAGACGGGCCACCTAAACATTTTTGCAAACCAACCGAAAGCGCGTCGAGTTTCCACTCATCGGCGGGTAAATCGTTACCTACAATTGATGCGGTGGCATCGCAGTAAAATAATACGTCGTGCTTTTGGCAAATATCGCCAATGTGTTCAAGTGGTTGGTTCATAGTTGTAGAGGTATCGCCCTGTACCATAGCAAGTACATGGGGTTTTACATCAACAATGGCTTTTTCTATTTGTTCGGGGGTAAATACCTCGCCCCATGGGACTTCTATGGTGTGTACTTTTGCGCCTACGCGCTCGGCTATTTCAGCAAGCAAGTGGCCAAAGCGGCCCATAATGGGCACCAGTACTTTATCGCCTGGGCGTAAAATAGAGCATAAAACGGCTTCTATGCCTGCGCGTGATGTGCCATCAACTAACATGGTCCATTCGTTTTTGGTTTTAAAAATTTCGCGATAGCGAGCCATGGTTTCGTTCATAAAACCGGTCATTACTGGGTCGTATTGGCCAATTAGCTGCGCCGACATAGCACGTAGCACGCGTGGATCTGCGTTTATTGGGCCTGGGCCCATGAGTAATCGCTGTGGCGGATTTAAAGTTTGAATTTGCGTGTCGCTAAACATGTTTTAGGCTCCCAGAGTCTGAATAAGCATACGAATGCCCGTTATCATTAATACAACGGCAAAGGCGCGTTTTAATTGTTTTTGATCTAGCTTGCTACCAATTTTTACGCCAATAGGGGCAAACAAAATAGTAAGCGGAATAATAAGTATAAAAGCAGGTAGGTTTACAAGGCCCCACGTGCCTAGCGGCGCATCGGTGGGTGTAGTACCAATACTTAATAAAGTAATAACGCCCGGTAACGCGATTAATAAGCCAAATACAGCAGCGGTGCCAACGGCAACATGAGCACGTACGTTAAACGCGTTTAGCATGGGTACGCCAATAGTGCCGCCACCTATGCCAATCATTACCGATAAACCACCGACAATACTGGCCATAATGCCTTGGCCAAATTTACCTGGTAATTTACTAACAAGGGCAGGCGCGCCGGCTCTAAATAACATGTTTAAACTTACTAAAATGGCAATACAGGCAAACATAAGTACCAGCGCATTACCGCGTATAGAATGAGCTAAG
Source organism: Pseudoalteromonas sp. S327 (assembly GCF_005886415.1). Classification (NCBI taxonomy): domain Bacteria; kingdom Pseudomonadati; phylum Pseudomonadota; class Gammaproteobacteria; order Alteromonadales; family Pseudoalteromonadaceae; genus Pseudoalteromonas; species Pseudoalteromonas sp. S327. The sequence goes on from NZ_PNDP01000031.1 coordinate 6,148, forward strand.
TAGCTACATATAACGGCCATTACCAAAATAAACGGGGCCCAGTATTTAATTAAAGCAAGGTCGATATTGCCTTTTGCATGGTGCGAGCGAATCGACGAAATAGAAGTAGGCACTATGGTGGCAAGCGATGTAGCTGTGGCTATCATCATGGCCGACTCAGGGCTTACGCCAAAGCCTTGCAGTAAAAAGTACAGCACAGGCACAATTACTATGCCGCCGCCTACACCAAATAGGCCTGCTAAAATACCTGCAAAAATACCGGTTGCTATTAAGGCCGCTATAATCGGCCATTGATTTATTATTTCTGTCATTGTGTTCCTGCTGTAGTTACTGTTGCGCGACCATCTGAACGAGGATCGGTGGCTGCTTCAAGGCTGGTAGGCGTATCTAAAATGGCACCTGCATGACCCATCATTTCATTGTTATTATCAACGCTTACCCAGTCGTGGTCACGTTGATTTAATTCATGTTTAACTTGAATTACTAAGCTTTGCTCTACCTTTAAATTTGTGCTTGTATCGCCCCAGGTGCGCCCTAATAACCAACGCGGATCGCTTACTGCTTGGGTAATTGATTTATTACGCCATGCGTAACCACTAAATACTGCAGCTTGTGTTTGTGGCTGGCCTTCGCCGCCCATGGTGCCGTAGGCAAGGCGCCTACCATCGTCAAATTTTGCTAAAGCAGGGTTGAGTGTATGAGCCGGTTTTTTATGTGCTTTTAAGGCATTGGCATCGTTGCTATTTAAACTAAAACTTAAACCGCGGTTATTCCACACAAAGCCGCCTTCGCTCATCAAAATGCCGCTACCAAATTCCCAGTAAACACTTTGAATAAAGCTTACTAGTTGGCCGTTTTTATCACGTGCGGCCATCCAAACGGTATCGCCTGGCTCTGCATTAAATGGCCATTGCTTGGCTTGGCTCATATCTATATTGCTGGCAAGCGCATTTAAGCGCTCATCAGTTAATGCGTTTTTATAATCATCGCCTAGCGCATCTGGGTCGGCCCACAGTGTAGGGCGGTGAGTAAAGCTTTGTTTGGTTGCCTCAACAATTAAGTGCATCCAATCGGCCTCTGTTTTGGCTAAATGTTTTAGTTTATTAACAGCGCCAATTATTTGCAGAGAATGCACGCCTTGCGTGGGGGCGGGTAAGTTATAACACTGTATGCCCGATAAATTAGCACTGAGCGGCGTTACTAAATCGGCCTGCGTATTGGCAATATCAGCGCGTGTAATTGCACTGCCTGCGGCAGCTAAATCGTTTGCAAACGACTCTGCTAAAGGGCCTTGGTAAAAGGCGTTTAAGCCATGCTCGGCTAAGTGCTCAAAGGTACTGGCAAGTTTTGGGTTTTTAAAATGTTGGCCCGCTTGCAACGGTTTACCATTAGGTATGTAAAGTTCTTTAAAGGCAGCGTTAGTGTTTGAAGCGGTAGCAAGCTTTTCGCAGCCTGCTTGCAAGCTTTTAGATACTGTAAAGCCTTCGCGCGCGAGCTTTATGGCTGGGGCTAAAATAGTACTTAGTGAAAGAGCTGCGTGCTCATCTACCGCAAGGGCTTTTTGCCAGCCGCGAAGTGTTGCAGCCTGAGTAAGCGCGCTTAAACCGCCGCGCTCTGGTATGTGTGGCTCATTGCTATAGGCGCTTATATCGTTTGGTGCGCGCCCGCAGGCATCAATGGCAGTGGGTATACTTTGGTTTGGGTTATCAATAAGCCAAAAACTGTCGCCGCCAATTGAGTTCATATGCGGATATACCACGCTAATCGCAGCCGCTGCCGCTACCATGGCTTCGGTGGCTGTACCGCCTTGTTTTAGTATTAAGGTGCCTGCCTCGGTTGCTGCAAAATGCGGGGCAGTAAAGGCAATGTTGTTTGTGCTCATGCAAGTGTGTCCTGTTTAAAGTGGGCAGCTAATTGTTGTACGCAGGCAAGTAGGCTTTTATCGTTGCCGTGGCTCATCATTAATGAAAACCCATACGGGTGGCCATTTTCTAAATTAGCCAATGGTAAGTGTACTTGCGCCGAGCGGCTCAAGCCCGCAATGGCCGATAAGGTGATTATTTGCATGCGTAAGGCGCTTGTGTCGGCGCCCAATTTAGGTGCAGTTGTGGGTGTGGTTGGCAAAAATAAACAACTGTTTGTGTTTAGGTTTTTAGCGATTAGTGTTTGCCATTGGGTTTGTACATTTAGTGCTTCTTGCTCTTCTTGAGCGGTTAGGGCAAGCGCCATGTTAAAACGTGCCGCAATTGCCGGAGCAAACTGGGGAAGTTGCCCTGGCAATTGAAGCCAATCTTTATGCGTTTTTGCGATTGCTCGCCCTTGCAGTATTCTAAAGCTGTCAGCCAGTTCGCTTAATAAGCTGCTGTTAGGCAGTTCAAATTCTTTATGGTGTTTAAAATAAGGTTTGGTTTTTTCAAGCAATTGTTTAAGTGGGGCTTGTAAAGCAGGGTTAACCAGCTCAAATAATGGCTCGCAAATAACTAAGGTATCAACGTTATTAATAGCTTGATTTGGTAACAGTACATTGCCTACATCGCTTAGCAGCTCTGCATTTTGCGTAAGCCAGCCAATGGTATCAAATGGGGACGCTAGCGGAATTAGGCCATCTTTTTCAATTACGTTATGGCTTGGCCTTATACCAAATAACCCACAATAACTTGCCGGTATTCTAATAGAGCCACCAGTATCAGTGCCTAAGCCAATATCGGCTAAGTTAGCCGCTACAGCTGCAGCCGAGCCCATACTTGAGCCGCCACTTGCATGGCCTTTAAGTTTTGGGTTTTGTGCTGCACCATAGTGAATGTTATTGCCCTCTAAGCTGTAGGCCAGCTCATCGGTATGGGTAAAGCCTGTAAAGCGACAACCCTCATTCATTAGTTTATTTACGGCACTTGCTGTTTGCTGTGCAGGTTTTGCTGCTTTAAACCAGCTTGGGTTACCAGCGCTGTTACGCTCGCCTTTAATAGCAAATACATCTTTTACTGCAAGGCGCTTATTTACAAGTATGCCGTGGGTTTGTATTTGCCATGCGTTAGGGCCATGGTCACAAAAAATACCGGTAAAATTATTATGTGTTTTGGTACTCATATCACCACTCGTTATAAAGTAAATCTGACCAACTGGTTATAATCAGATTTAGAGTGATTAAAAAGACGAATTAGTTATTATTATTTTTCAGCCCACCGCGTAACATCTTATTTTTATTTTACAGAGCCTGATCCGCTTTTTAATCGGTTAGCTATTATATTGCCTAAAAGCTAAGCAAAAGCAATGCCAAATGCAATAAAGTTGTCCGTTTGGTCAGGTTTTGTTTGGTTTGTATGGGGTTTAGCAGATATTTATAAAAATATAAGTATTAAAGGAGGTGTAATTTAGAGGTGAAAACACACCAAGTTGGTGCGTGATTGCACCAACTTGGTTGCAAGTGTGACGTTTATAGTAATGCGTTAGGGCTAATAATTAAGCCATTTACATCGGCGTATAGCCAATCGTTAGGGTTAATTGTGGTACTAAGCATGGTCACTGTTTGATTTTTATCTCCAAAGCCACGCTTTAATGTACTGCGCGGGGTTGAGCCCAGTGCCATAACCGGTAAATCCATAGTGGCAAGTATTTCAATGTCGCGACAACAGCCGTTAATAATCACGCCTTCCCAGCCGTTTTTTAACGCGCGCTCCGCCATAATATCGCCTATAAAAGCAAAGCGTTTGCTAGCAAAACCATCAATAATCAGTACTTTACCCTTGCCGTTTTCATGCAGTATGTCGGCGGCAAACGAGTTATCGTCTGGGCAGGTAACGGTAACTGCTTGGCCACTAAACGTGGTTTTTTTTCCAAAGTGGCGCAGGCCGCTGTCGGCGACTTGTACGCTATTGCGGTGATCGTCAAATAAGTCTGGGGTGGTAAAATTATCCATGGGTTAAGCCTCACTGTGCTCAGGTATTTTTAAACCAATACCTTTTAAAATTATGTGGGCAGTTGATTGCGTTATTTGTGCCACATCGGTTTCGTCGTATTCTAACTTGTTCATTACCAGTAGCACTTCGGCCTGAAAATCGGCGTAGTACTGCGTAGTTGACCAAATGGTAAATAATAAATGGTAAGGGTCAACATTATCCATTTTGTTTGCATCTATCCAGGCCTGAAACACGTCTACCTTTTGTTTTACCCACGGGCGTGTGTTGGTTCTAAAGTAGTTTTGCAAATAAGGAGCGCCGCGCAGTATTTCACTGGCAAATAAACGTGATTGCAGCGGCTGGTTTACGGCAAGTATGACTTTGCTTTTAATATAGTGATACAACACATGCGCAGGGTCGTCCTCAGGGGTTACGTTATCTAAGCCTAAGTTCCAGTGTGCAATAATGCGGTCTATTACGTTTTCGTATAGGCCGTCTTTGCTTTTAAAATAATATAAAATATTGGCCTTAGGAACGCCTGCTTCTTTGGCAACCATACTCATACTGGTGCCATCGTAACCAAGCTGAGAAAACAATTGCTCGGCGGCATCGAGTATTAATGTTTGGTTTTTTACTCGGGTGAGTTCTTTTTTATTTGGCTTTGTTTGTGTGCTCATTATGGCGATGCTGTTTTTAACGTGTTGAATGATTGTAACTTTACTGACCAAAAGGTCAAACACTTAAGTGCAGGCCAAAAACATCTTTATAACAATAAATGATGAGCAACAATTGTTTAACCCACTAATTACTGTTAGCGTAACGTCAAACATAAGTAGTACTTTTAGGTAGTTAATGGACTTTTTTTCTAATCATAAATACACGCTTTATGGCATTGCCGCTATTTTATTATGGAGTTGTTTAGTGGCTCTGCTCAGGGATGTTTCGGAGTTATTTGGCCCCATAGGTGGGGCGGCACTTATGTACAGTGTAAGCGCGCTGTTTTTAATTTTGGTAATGGGGCGGCCTAAGTTTGCTGGGTTTAATAAGCGCTATATTATTTGGGGTACTGCTTTATTTGCACTTTACGAGGTGTGTTTAGCGCTGTTTGTAGGGCTTGCTAATAATCGCCACCAAGCGGTAGAAATGGCAGTTATAAATTATTTATGGCCCACACTTACCATTTTGCTCAGTATTATAGTTAACCGTAGTAAAGTAAGTGTTTGGATTTACCCCGGCATGCTACTCGCTTTTTTTGGTGTGGCTTGGTGCGTTGGTGGCGATAGTGGGTTATCACTTAATAGTATAATGGGCAATTTTGCCAGTAACCCAACGGCCTACTTGTTGGCGTTTGTAGCACCTTTTATTTGGTCTGTTTACTGTGTAATTACTCAAAAAAATAGCAATGGGCAAAATGCCATTGTGCTGTTTTTTATCGCCACGGCACTAAGCTTATGGGTGTTGTATGGATTAAGTGACGAGCCAAAAATGACCTTTACACTGCACGCGACCGTAACGCTTGTGTTAGCTGGTGTGGTTGTTGGCAGCGGGTATGCTCTTTGGAACCAAGCTATTATTGGCGGTAACTTAATGTTGCTTGGTACGCTTTCGTATTTTACGCCGGTTTTTTCGGCGATTATTTCGGCGCTTTATTTGTCTATTACCCTTAGTGCCACGTTTTGGCAAGGAGTAATAATGGTAACTGGCGGCTCACTCGTATGCTATTTCGTAACGCGTGAAAAACCAGTTAAAAAGCAAATCAACGCCGTAAATTAACGGTGCAAATGTACGGAGTAAACGCATCCTTTTTTAACTGTGTTTGTTTAGCCAGTTAAGCGCAAGTGGCCATAATCCGTCAGATTTTTTACTAAAAAATTTCATATGGCCAATTTCCTTCAAACCATAGTCGTGTGGGTTTAAGGTTAGGGTTTGTGCTTTTAATTTAGGAAAAACCGAGAGCATATCGGCAACATTTGCATTGTTAGCAATATCGTCATCGGTAGCATTAACCCATATTGAGGGCATAGAAAGCGTGTTGTAACAGTGTTGAAATACGGTATCACCAAATGCTGATTGCACATACCCTTGGGCGTTACACCATTTTCGCCATTGTTTAGCTACGCCTTTAGGTAGGGGCTCGCCCATGCCAAACCACTGCGATTTAGTATGACCAAACAAGGCATTACTAAGAGGAATAACCCCATTCATAAAAAAGTGCGCTTTAACCTGATACGCTAAGCTCATATTAGTTAATTTACCCGACGAGCAAGCAAAATTAAACGCGGAGCTTAGCTCGTTGGCGTTATGCATTAGCCCCACTAATTGCCCACCGGCGCTATGACCCACTAAATGATACTGCGTATTAGGAAATACCCTTTGCAAATGCTCAAGCACCGCAGGCATGTCTTGCTCACCCCAACTTTGTAAACTGGCTTTGCTTTTTTTAATGCTGCGGTTAAGCGATTGGCCAATGCCACTGTTATCAAACGTAATAACGCCAAAGCCATGTTGCTGTAAGTAAGTAGCAAAGTTTGCATAAAACTGCTGCTTTATACCGGTTGCAGGGGCAATCATCACCGCACCTTTAATAGCGCTAGTGGGTGTAAATACACGGGCGCTTAGGGTTTGCCTGTTATTACAGGTAATAGTGGTGTGCTCAAAGTGTGGTGCGGTCATTAGAATTATTATTTCCCATATAAAGTACACAGGTAAAAATAATAGCTGGTTAGACCAGTTTCGACAAGAGGGGAGTGCGTTGTTTATACCAACCCCATTAAGTATGTGTTCTAAATTTACGCAGAAAAACAATTCAGTTTAGGCGTAAATTGATGTAAATGGTTGTTCCCTTAACGAAAATTACAACAAAAAAATGCGTTGTTTAAGCAAGTAAAATAGATCAGCTATTTATTGGCGTTGGTATTAAACCACGCCCCAGATAAAATGGGGCGAGAGGAAGGTTTAAATAACTAAAGGGTACTACTTATTTTACCAAAGCCGTGTTATTGGCTGCTAATGTAGCCTTATTGTCACTAACAATAACGGGCTAATGGGTATATGAAAAGTTGGTTAATTAGATTTACTGTTTACCTGTGCTAATAAGTCGAGCACTTTTTGTTGGCCAAATTTTTGTGCAAATTGCTCGGCTGTTTGACCAGCTTTGTTTTGATGTGCGTTATCGCAATCAAGGCCTACAAGTGTTTTAGCTATGCTAAATTCGCCTCTAAATATGGCAGCCATTAGGGCTGTGTTACCGCGGTTGTCTTCAAGGCAGGCATTAGCGCCTAATTGCAATAAGGTATTTACCGTATTTTTATTGCCGTGGTAGGTGGCAATCATTAGCGCGGTGTAACCTTTGTTGTTGTAACTATTAATAGGAATGCCAGCATCTACAAATTGCGTTATAACGGCGGTGTCGTCGGTACGTGCGGCTGCAAAGTAATAAGCAAGTAAGCTGTCATATTGCGACTGGGCGGTGCTTTGTTCTGTTACAGGGCTTTGTGGCTCATTGGCAAAGCTTGAAAAGCTCATCACTAAAGTAAATATAATAAGTAATTTACGCATACTGTTTACCTTTTTAAAAAAGAGGAAAGCTAGGCTTTCCTCAATAACTTACAGGTTGGGTAAAATATTAAAGCTTAGCGGCTAGTTGCTTAACTTGTTTCATGTCACCGTTTACAGCGTTAGTTAAGCGTGTACCGTATTCGCTATCTGCTTTGTAGAAGTGGCTAAGCATTTTGTGCATAACTTTGCTGTCTTTCACTTTGCCTAAATCGCCGGCTAAGTTGTTAACTAAGTTAGTGCGCTCTTGCTTGCTAAAGCTGCGGTAAAGTACACCCGCTTGAGCAAAGTTTTGCTGCTTTTTAATTGCTGCTTGTTGTACGTAGCCTTTAAGCTCTGTGTTACTTCTGCGTGCAATTGGGTTTTCTGCAACGTTTTCGTGACTTGGTTGGTAGTTCACGTTACTTGTTGTATTACCGTAGTTCATTGCGCCGTCTTGGTTGTAGTTAACCACTTCAACTTTTGCACGGTTAATTGGCAATTGTTGGTGGTTAGCACCTAAGCGGTACATTTGCGTATCGGCGTAAGAGAAAACACGCCCTTGTAATAGTCTGTCTTCAGATGGCTCAATACCCGGAATTACATTTGCCGGTGCCATTGCAACTTGTTCTGTAGATTGGAAGAAGTTAGTTGGCATACGGTTTAGGGTCATGGTGCCTACTTTAGTTTCTTTAACGTCTAACCACATTTTTGTTGCATCTAATGGGTTGTAGTCAAAGTCATCTAACTGCGACGGATCAAGGGTTTTAATGTAAAGATCCCACTTAGGGAAGTTGCCTTTACCAATCTCACTGTATAGGTCGCGTGTTAAGTGTTGGAAGTCTTTACCTTGCACTTCGTTTACTTCTTTAGCATCAAGGTTGTCTATACCTTGTTGGCTTACCCAGTGAAACTTAACGTATTTAACATCGCCAGACTTATTAATCATTTTGTAAGCATGTACGCCCCAACCGTCCATTTTACGTAGGCTTGCAGGTGTACCGTAGTCGCTGTATACCCACGTTAACATGTGAGTAGAACCTGGCTCGTATGAGAAAAAGTCAAAAAAGCGGTTAGGATCTTGAATGTTATCTACCGGTGATGGCTTTAACGAGTGAACCATGTCTGGAAATTTAATCGCATCGCGAATAAAGAATACCGGTAAGTTGTTACCTACTAAATCCCAGTTACCTTGGTCGGTGTAAAACTTAGTAGCAAAACCACGTGGGTCACGCAGTGTTTCTGGGCTACCTTTTGAGTGAATTACTGATGAAAAACGTACAAATACATCTGTTTCTTTGCCCGCTTCTGCAAACGGTGCAGCAATTGTTAAGTCATCTAATTCTTTAGACGCTACAAACACACCGTGTGCACCTGTACCACGCGCATGCACTACACGCTCAGGAATACGCTCACGTGCAAAACGTTGTAGCTTTTGAATTAGGTGTACGTCTTCAAGTAATACACTTCCGCGCTCACCTGCGGTAATAGAGTTTTGGTTGTCGCCAACAGCTGCGCCGTTGTCTTTAGTAAGGGTAGTTGCGGCACTTGCAGGTAATGCCATTGCTAAAGCTAATGCGCTTAGCGTTAACGTAGATTTATTATTAATCGTGTTTTTTTGAGTATTCATTGTCGACCTCATCTGTATAAAAGTGCCGGCAGTGTTGCTGGCTGTTTAACTGTTAACGAGTGTATTAACAAAAGTGAGTTCGGTAAAATTGATTGTCTAGATTGGAGTAATCATAAATTTAGATTGCTGTTTGTGTGCTGCCTTTTATTTTCTAAATAGCAGTTTTGCAATGTTCGACCTTAGTCGTAATTGCAATTTTGAAATCAATGAAAATACAGACAATTTCATATTTAATGAATAAATATTCACCACTGTGGTGCGTTTTTCACTAACAAAATGTTGACTTATTATAACAATAAAGAGAATATGCTCACTTGCTGGGCTTATGCTCAAGGTGAGGTTGCACCAAACTAGGTGCATAAAAAGGGGCAATATGAATACTAAAATAGAATTAGTTATTTTTGATTGTGATGGCGTTGTTATAGATAGCGAAATATTAAGCGCGCAAGTGTTAATAAACATGCTTGCAGAGATTGGCGTTAATATTGACCGAGCCTATGTACAACAATATTTTTTGGGCTGTAATTTTAAAACAGTTACCCAAAACTTATTCAATACCTTTAACGTGACCTTAGCTGAGAGCTTTGAAGCCGATTACCGAGAAGCATTATTAAACGAGTTCGAAACTGCATTAATGCCAACTAACGGCATTAAACACGTGCTAGAGCAATTATCTGTACCTTGTTGTATTGCAACAAGCAGTAGCCCTAAACGCACCGCTAAAGCGCTTAATGTGGTTAATTTATCGCAACACTTTAATAAGGTATTTACCTCAAGTGAGGTAAAAAATGGTAAGCCCGCACCCGATTTATTTTTACATGCCGCTGAGCAAATGGGCGTGAAGCCACAAAATTGTTTAGTGATTGAAGATTCAAAAGCTGGCGTGTGCGCCGCACTTGCCGCCAATATGCAGGTTTTGCATTACAGCGGGGGGGGGCATATGCAAGATGCAGTGAACTTTGTTCACCAAGCTTACCCAGAGGTAGCGCATTTAACGCATTGGGATGACTTTTATAAGCAGTACCCAACATTACAAACACAGTAATAGAATATCAACGTTGAGCTTTATGACACTGACAAAGCTTAACGTAAAAATGCATTAATTATTAATTAGTTATAGTAGTAGCATTATAAAAAGGCACGGTGATTTACTCACTATTAATTTAAATAAAAAACACTTATTTAAATTAATAGTTAACCTGAACTTTGGTTAAGAGATTTACTAACATATTAAATCAAAAGTGATATCTATGTTTATTTTCTCTAGCCAGAGATTTACAGTGAAAACAAGGCGAAATTACGCGTCAATAGCTAGCCTATTGCAAGTAAATTTAACGTAGTTAGCGCTGGAAATAGCTGCTTGAGATAGATTTATTATCCAGAGTTCAGGTTAGTTAGGGCTGTGCTTAAAACAATAGGAAAATACCATGGCATCAAGTCCACACACACAAACATTTAACGATGTTAACGAAGAGCAATTGCCCGTTGCTAATCATAAGCTTCATGGTTGGAAGCACTTTGCCGGTTTATACGCTGGTGAACACGTTGCTGCAACCGAGTTTGTTATTGGTGCAACCTTTGTTGCATTAGGCGCATCGACCATCGACATTTTATTAGGTTTATTAATTGGTAACCTATTAGCTATGTGTTCGTGGTGGTTAATTACCTCTCCAATTGCGGTAGAAACACGCTTAAGTTTATACAACTACCTAAATAAAATTGCGGGTAACTCAATGACCAAGCTCTATAACTGGGCAAACGTGGTCATATTTAGTGTGATATCCGCCGCCATGATCACGGTATCGGCAACCGCAGTGCGGTTTTTGTTTGATATACCCGCGCAACTCGATTGGTACCCTAACAGCTTAGCATTTGTGGCCATTGTATTATCGGTTGGCTCTATTGTTGTATTTGTGGCTATGTATGGTTTTTCAACCGTTGCTGATTTTTCTAAAATTTGTGCGCCATGGTTATTTGTTATTTTTATAGCAGGCTCGTTTGCATTGTTCCCTGAGCTTTCTAATCATGTATTAGGAGTAACCACGCTAACAGGGTTTGATGACTTTATGGCGATAGGGGATTCTTCTATTTGGACCGGTACCACCGCTGATGGCGAAAAAGGTATTGGCTTATTAGAGGTTATTGGTTTTGCATGGGCTGCAAACTCTATTACCCACTTTGGCTTAATTGATATGGCAATTTTTAGATTTGCTAAACGCAAAAGCTACGGTTTGTTTTCGGGCGTAGGTATGTTTTTTGGCCATTACTTAGCATGGATCTCGGCCGGTATTATGGGCGCAGGTGTTGCGGTATTACTTAAAACAACTATTTCATCACTTGACCCAGGTGACGTTGCTTACCACGCATTAGGCTGGACAGGCTTTGTTATTGTAATTATTGCCGGCTGGACTACAGCTAACGCCAACCTTTACCGCGCAGGCCTTGCAGCACAATCTATTTTTGTTGACCAATCGCGCGAGCGCACTACCGCAATTGTCGGTGTTGTAACCGTTATAATTGCGTGTTTCCCGTTTGTATTTTCGCAAATGTTACCGCTTTTAACTTACGCAGGCTTATTAGTAGTACCTGTAGGCGGCATTGTATTTGCCGAGCATGTTTTATTTCCTAAAATTGGTTTAACCCGCTACTGGGCTAAATACAAAAACATTACACGTAGCGTACCGGCCATTGCCTCTTGGGCATTAGCACTTGTGTTTGGCTTTGGTTTAAATGCGATTGATGTAATGTCGTTTTACTACTTATTTATTCCTACTTGGATTTTCACCATTGTTATTTACACGCTACTGGCTAAAAAATACGGCGCAGGTGAAGACTACAGCAAAGAAATTGCAGCAGAAGAGCAAGAGCAGCAAGACATTAAAGAGTACCAAGCAGGACTGGCAGAAAACGTTCAAGCTCCAGTTGTTGATAACTCAATGCTAACCAAAGTGTTAAATGGCGTGTCGACTGTTTCGTTACTTATTATTTTTGGCTTTGCCAGCCAAGTAATGTTTTTTAGTGACAGCATGAGCATTTACGCAGGAAATAAATCTCAGTTTGAAATTGCATGTTTTATTTGCACCATTATTTATTTTGCAACCGCTTACTGGTCGCTATTGCGCCATAAAGCACTCAATACTGCATCTTAATTTAAATTTTTAATATTGTTTTAGTAAGGCCGCACCATGACGCAACACCAGCACACTGACGCTCTTGTTAAAGGGCTAAACCAACAAAGCTTGGCAGATATGCCAAGCCATGTAGATACACCAAACTACGACCGTAGTAAGCTAAAAGCGGGTATAGTTCATATTGGTGTGGGCGGCTTTCACCGTGCTCACCAAGCGGTGTACATTAACGAGCTATTAAAAACGCCAGGTGCTGAACAGTGGGGTATTTGTGGTGTTGGCTTATTAGAAGGTAACCGTGGTCTGCGCGATATTTTAAAGCAGCAAGACTACCTTTACACGCTAACGGTAAGACACCCAAATGGGCAAATAGATAACAAAGTTATTGGCTCTATGATTGACTTTTTGTTTGCTCCAGAGGACAAGCAAGCGGTTATTAATAAGCTTGCGCACAGCGATACGCATATTGTGTCGTTAACCATTACCGAAGGCGGCTATAACTTTAACCCAGTTACGGGTGAGTTTGACTACTCAAACCCAGACATTATTAACGACATTAATAACCCGAACGACCCAATTACGGCGTTTGGCTACATTACTGCTGCGTTAAAACTACGTAAAGAACAAGGCCTTGATGCGTTTACAGTACAGTCGTGCGATAACATTCAGCACAACGGTAATGTAACGCGTAAAATGCTACTTGCCTTTGCGGCCGAGCAAGATAAAGAACTAAGCGAGTGGATTGCTACTAACGTAACTTTCCCAAATGCAATGGTTGACCGTATTACGCCAGTGTCTAAAAAGAGCGATATTGACTACGTTGTTGATGCGTACGGGGTTAGCGATGAATGGCCAATTACCTGTGAGTCGTTTACTCAATGGGTAATTGAAGACTCATTTTGCTGCGGACGCCCAGATTGGGATAGCGTTGGCGCACAATTTGTAAGTGACGTAACACCTTTTGAGACCATGAAAATACGCTTATTAAATGCAGGCCATTCGGTACTGGGTTTATTAGGCTCTGTACATGGCTACGGCACAATTGACGAAACAGTATCAGATCCTTTATTTGCAAAGTACTTACGTGCGTTTATGGATAGAGAAGTAACGCCTAACCTAGAGAAATTAGAAGGCATTGATCTTGAAATCTACAAAGACACGCTAATTGAGCGCTTTGCTAATCCAAACATTAAAGACAGCTTATCGCGCATTTGTTCAGAAAGCGCAGCAAAGCTACCTAAGTTTTTAATTGCCACTATTAACGAAAATCTAGCCCATGGCCGTGATGTATCACTTGCGACCCTGGTTATTGCTGCATGGTGTTTTTACAGCGATAAAGGCGAAGATGAGCAAGGCAATAAGCTTGAAATCATCGATGCAATGCAAAGCGAGTTACATGAAGCCGCGGCTAAAACGGCGACTGATGACCTTGCATTTTTATCGCTAACAAGCTTATTTGGCGATTTAAATACGCAAAGTGCCTTTACGTCTCACTACAAAAACAATGTAGAAGCGCTATACGCACCGGCTAGCAAAATTAAAGCAATTATGAATAACGTGCTTGAGCCTAAAGGTAACTAATAATGAGCATTTTAATTGATTCTAAACAAGGTAAAGACGTAAGCGTAAGTTGCTTTGGCGAAGTACTATGGGATTGTTTTGCAAACGATAAACGCTTAGGCGGCGCGCCGCTTAACATGTGTGTGCGTATTAACTCACTGGGCATTAAAGCCGACATGATAAGCGCTGTAGGTAACGATGAACTGGGTACTGAGCTACTAGGCGAAATTAAAAGCAAAGGCGTAAGCTGCGAATACATTGGCGTTAATAACGACAAAAAAACCAGCACAGTACAAGTTACCTTAGATAAAAGCGGCTCAGCCAGCTACGAAATAGTTGCCGACACTGCGTGGGATAACATTGAGCTTACAGACTCACTTATTGAAAAAGTAAAAGCCAGTGATGTATTTGTATTTGGCAGCCTTATTGGCCGAAGCGAAGCCTCACTTGCCACATTAAACCAATTAGTTGATGTAGCTAACTTTAAAGTGTTTGACGTAAATTTACGTGCGCCACACTACACGTTAGACACATTAGTAGATTTAATGAATAAAGCCGACTTCATCAAATTAAACGATGAAGAGCTTTATGAAATTGCCAAAGCAATGGGCTGCAAGTTCCATTCACTTGAGCAAAACTTAGCGTTTATTGCACAGCAAACTAACACCGAATACTTATGTGTAACTAAAGGCAGCCACGGTGCACTACTAACCATTAAAGGCGAAAATTACTATAACTCAGGTTATTTAATTAGCGTTGTGGATACAGTAGGCGCGGGGGATTCGTTTTTAGGGTCGTTAATTTATCAGCTTTGTAGTAGCGATTGTGCACAACATGCTGTTGATTTTGCGTGTGCAGTAGGTGCTATGGTGGCCGAAAGTGCCGGTGCTACACCTACACTTACTCATGAACAAATTAACGAGTTTATGAGCCCAGCGTAACGTAAAAAATCACAGTTACACCCAATCATTGTGTGTGTAAGCGGTTTTACTTTTATAGTAAAGCCGCTTTTTTTTGCTTTAATTTTTATTAATGAAGCCGTTTAGATTAAGTGTTGAGCAAGGTGCATAAAAAGTGGCTTAAATAGGGTCTGTTGACCTTTGCAGTTTGCAATTTGTTCAAACTAGGGGCGGTTTAATCGCGGCGCGAGGTTTGTAACCTAGTGGGCTCGATAACTGCTCCTGCGTTATCCTAATGGCTTACATCCATGTAAGAATAAGTCAAAACCGAGCAAAGCTTCCGCGTCCTGCTCACACCCCTTACCTACATCCATGTAGGCAACAAAGAGTAAATAGCCCCTAGGCAGAACCCGAAGGGCAGCGCCTGTTTGGCATTAATGCTGCGTTATCGCCTACTTATGGGGAATAACCACACCACATAGGCTCTGCCTTGCCTAAATACCAAACTGGCTGCTGCAAATTTAACCTTGAAAGGTCTACAGACCCTTGTGTATTAGCTATTCGTCTTATAGCGGGGGGATTAATACTTTGTTAATGTTCGTCGATTATTCATGGATTGAAAGGCGGGGCGGCAATTAGGCGCTCTATACTCCAAATACAAAAAGAGAAACGTGCTTTATGATCATCTTTTTTATCTGCATAACAATCTTAATACTGGGATATAAGTTTTATAGCCCGTTTGTTGAAAAACAAGCAGGTATGGATACAACAGTTGATACACCACAAAAACGCTTTAGCGAAGGTGTTGACTATGTAGCCATTCACCCTGTGCGTGCATTTTTAATTCAGTTTTTAAATATTGCGGGCGTAGGCCCTATATTTGGCCCAATTTTAGGTGCGCTGTACGGACCGGTAGCACTTGTGTGGATTGTGCTTGGTAACGTATTAGGCGGTGCAGTACACGACTTCTTCTCAGGTGTGATGAGCATTAAAGAAGATGGCAAAAGCTTACCAGAAATAGCAGGGCACTATTACAACGTTGTGTTTAAAGGCTTTATGCTAATATTTACAGCCATGCTGCTGTTTTTTGTGGGCGTTGTATTTATTATGAGCCCAGCAGGCTTATTAAGTAATTTAGATGTATTTGAAGGCACTTTTTTTGCTAATAATACTTTTTGGGTTTTGGCTATTTTAGCGTACTACTTTTTAGCAACGCTGCTACCTATTGATAAAATTATTACTAAGTTTTACCCGCTATTTGGCTTATTAATGATTGTAATGACTACATTAATAGCCGGTGCGTTATTACTAGATGCGCCACACTTACCAGTTGCAGGCGACTTTTTAGCCTACTTTGAAGCCGACCACGCGCATGACTTTTTAGAGCCAAACCCTGATGGCCTGCCAACCTGGCCGTTACTGTTTATTACCATTACCTGTGGTGCTATTAGTGGCTTTCACTCTACCCAAGCGCCTATTATTGCCCGCTGTTTAACAAACGAAAAATACGTACGCCCAGTATATTACGGCGCAATGATGTGTGAAGGCATTGTAGGTTGTGTATGGGCACTTGCGGGTATTGCTGCATTCCCAGAAGGTTACGCAGGCTTAAAAGCATTGCTTGATCAAGGTGGCCCAGGTTTAGTGGTTAACCATGTAGCAAATAGTTACTTAGGCGTAATGGGCGGTATTATGGCCATTATTGCTGTTGCGGTGTTCCCTATTACCTCTGGCGATACGGCGTTCCGTTCACTGCGTTTAACCGTGGTTGATGCGTTTAATATTCCGCAAAGCTTACGTAATCGCTTATTACTGGCTGTGCCAATTTTAACGATTGCCTTTTTTATGACTAAATTAGATTTCTCGGTTATTTGGCGCTACTTTGCATTTTCAAACATGCTGCTTTCAACCAGTGTGCTATGGCTTGCAACTAAGTACTTATTTGATAGACGTGCATTCCACTGGATCACCAGTATACCTGCCGTTATCGCTACTGGCGTAACACTTTCGTACATTATGACTGCTGCTATTGGCTTTAATTTATCGGCCGACTTAGGTAAACCAATTGGTGCCGCTGTGGTTGTTATTGGCTTAGTAGGTTTAGTGTTTGTACACTCTAAGCATAAAAAGCTAGATGTAGCGTAAAGCGTTAAAAATTAAATAAGCGAGCTTATTAAGCTCGCTTTTTTTATGCATAAAATTTACCCTCACACTATGCAATATTAAAGGTAATAAAATGAAAATAGCCGCCGATTTTACCCAGAGAGTCGTTGTTCATAGTGAGCAACTTAATTGGAACCCTTCGCCAATGGCGGGCGTTGATAGGCGCCCACTTGATAGAGTAGGCGCAGAAGTAGCCCGTGCTACAAGCATTGTACGTTATGCACCAGGGAGCGAGTTTTCGCCTCATGTGCATACAGGCGGCGAAGAATTTATAGTACTAGAAGGCGTATTTCAAGATGAGCATGGCGATTTTCCACAAGGCTCTTATATTCGTAACCCACCGCAATCGAAGCACAAACCAGGCTCCGATGAAGGCTGCATAATATTTGTAAAGCTTTGGCAATTTCAGCCACAAGATAGAACCCACGTACGCTTACAAACACAGCATATGGGCAGCGTGCAACACGAGACATTTAAAGGCCTTGCCATAACCCCACTTTATAAAGATGACTTTGAAGATGTGAGCTTATTGCATTTTGAGGCAGACGCCAACATGCAAATTAGTGCAAATGGTGGTGCTGAGTTACTCGTGCTTGAAGGCGATATAAGTGAGCAAACAGATGTATTAGTAAAACACAGTTGGTTAAGGCTGCCTATTAATAGTGAGCTTAATATAACCGCAGGTAAGCAAGGTGCAAAAGTGTGGCTTAAATTAGGGCACTTAACAGATGTAGATAAGCAAATAGAGCGCGTACAAAACGCTTAGCAAATAGCATTATTTAGCAGTATTGTTTGATTTAGTTCAGTACTAATTAACTTAATACGGTGTAGTTTTATAGTTTAACTCAGTAAGTGATGGGTATTTTTGGGGTTTTTATTTTTTAAAGGGAATAATTTCACTTTATAGGCTTTAATTAACTCCAGCTTTCGCTATTAAACCCACTCACACAGGCTGTAAATAACATAAGCGCACTCGATTAAGGAGAGCAACATGGTACACACAACACATGGTTTATCTATTGGTATTGAACGCGCAGGCCGAGAATTTTTTTTAAAACTAAAAGCTGTAGGAACGCTAACCCACGACGACTATAAAGTCATTACCCCCATGATCGACTCAGCGCTTGGCGAGGTTAAACACCCTATAGCAAACGTGCTTATTGATGCCAGCGAGCTAGAAGGTTGGGAGCTTCGCGCCGCGTGGGATGATTTAAAGCTTGGCGTAAGACACTCAAAAGAATTTAATAAAATTGCTATTTATGGCAATCAAGAGTGGCAAGCCCGCATGGCTAAAATAGGCAACTGGTTTATATCGGGTGAGGTGCAATACTACGAAAACGCCACCGCCGCCATCGATTGGCTAGATGAATAGCTTGATTGAAAAGTTTAAGTTAAAGCACTCTTATAGAGTGCTTTTTTATATAGGAGCGTTAATAAGTTTTTGAATTTGCTTTATTTTAATTGTTAATGTTGCTTAATTAAAATACACTCCTTAGTACTAATAAAACTATACATTATAATAACAATGAAACACGTACTTGCCCTTTTTGCATTACTCATATTTTCTACATCAATACATGCAAAAGACAACACCATATTTACGCCCGTGAGCGATTTATTTTTAGCTGTTTCTAACTTTGATCACGCAAAAATGCGCGCGGCTGTTGACGATTCATTCTTGCTTTTAGAGCACGGTGAAGTGTGGACTATTGATGACTTTGTAAATGTTGTTAAACCCGCTGATTACATAAGAACTAATTATTTTAGTGTTATAAATTCGCGTGTAGAAGGAGATGTTGCGTTTATTAATTACTGGAATAAAGCCAACTTTAAAAACGCCGATAAAAGCGGTGACATTTATTGGTTAGAAAGCGTGGTTGTATCAAAAGTGGGTGACAAATGGCTATTATCGCAAATGCACTCAACCCGTTTACCACAAGGTGAAGCACCTCAAGGCGTTACTTTTATTAAGCAATAATTATAAATTAGGTTAAGCCCCGCTATTTGGGGCTTTAACTGTTTATATTACATCAGCTAGCACTGGTAATGCCGGAAAAGCGCCTTTAGCTAAACAGGCTTTAGAGCCACATTGAAGGGCAAAGTGCAGGGCGTTTTTTATGCTGGTTTCATCATTTAACTTATCTGCTAGTGATAAATTACTCCCTAAGTTATTTAAATAGTATAAAACCCCCGCTATAAAGGCATCGCCCGCGCTTGTTGTATCTACTGCGTTTATTTTTGGTGCCGATTCGTTAAGTATAAATGCGCTGTGGTAAACCGTAGCAGGCTCAGGCCCGTCGGTTAAAAACACCAGTTTAACTCCGGTATTTAATAGCATTTGAATGTAATCTTCGCCCGTTGTTTCGCTATGCTTTGCTAAAAATTTAAGTTCATCACGCGAAAGTTTAACTATGTCGCAATAAGCGAAGCAGGCCTTTACATTGCTGGCTATATCATGGGTGTTTTCCCACAAGCTGTAGCGTAAATTCACATCAAAACTAACGAGCTTATTATGTGTTTTAGCAAGTTCTAGCGCTTTAACCGTTGTGCTAGCTATGGCTGGATCGGTTAGGGTGTTTGAGCAAAAGTGCAGGGTGCTTATGCTTTGCCAATTTATTTGCGCTAAATGCGCTTGGGTTAAAAGTACATCGGCTGTGTTATGGCGATAAAAGCCAAAACTGCGCTCGCCTGTTTCATCAAGGCTTACTATTACCATGGCGGTTTGTGAGCCAGCAATGGTAAATAAATAGTCTGTATTTACATTGTATTGCGCCAGTGCATTACTTAATTGATTGGCAAAATGATCGTCACCTTTACCACCACAAAATGCAGCCTCACCGCCAAGTTTTGCATAGCCAACAGCAACATTAGCAGGTGCACCACCAGGGATGGGTAAGTACGCTGAGTTATGAGCATCTTGTGGCAGCATATCAATTAAAAGCTCGCCTAAGCACAGGAGTTTGGTCATTTGGAATATCCTAAAAAACCCAGCAAAGCTGGGCTAAAACATGAAGGGTGTTATTTATTCATACTTTAAAAGGCGCTACAGCGATGACTCACTGCAGCGCAATACACACATTTAGTTAAAAGCGTATTTTAAAGTAACCGACGTAGTGCGGCCGTTAATAGTACGGGCACGAATAATGTCGTTTTCTGGTACTGAGCCTTCTTCGGCTTCTGTAATACCTACTGTATCGAATAGGTTGTTTACATTAAGCGCAAGGTTTAAGTTTTCTGATAAGTCGTAGCTTACAAACGCATTTACTTGCGTGTAGCCGTCAAACTTAAGGTCGTTGTTATCTTGTGCATAAGCATCGGTTGTACCAATAAAGCTTACACCTGCCGCGCCGTTATCGTAGCTGTAACGCGCCATTAGTGAGTAAATTAAATCCGCTTGGCGACGTGGAGTGTTACCTACAACTTCAGGGGTTAGCGCATCTTTTGCAATTTCAGCATCGGTCCAAGTAAAGTTACCTCTAAAGTCCCATGCATCCATAAAGTAAGTTGATTCAACCTCAATCCCTTTTGCTTCGTATTCACGGTCGAAAAAGGTTTGCGATGTTGCTTCAAAGTTTTGCTCTTCTGTTTCTGCGTAAAAGGCTGTTGCAAATACCGAGAACGAATCAAAGCGTTTTTTCACACCAATCTCAAATTGGTTTACTTCATCTACTGCATCTTCATCAGCTACGCTTCCGTCGCTGCGTACTTTACCAAATAATAAACGGTCTGCATTTGCGCGCCCGCCTTTACTAATACGTGCAAACGTCGCTAGGCTTGGGTCAATTTGATAGTTAGCACCTACAGAATAAGACGAGTAGCTCCAGTCGTAATTTACTGGGCTTGCATTAGCTATATCAATACCTGCTACGTTTTGCTCAGGAATAGAAATAGTACCGTCGCGGTTCATATCTACTGTTGAGGTTACGGCACCTGCGTAGTTACCGCGTGCTTCACCGCTGTCGTAGCGGGCACTTGCATCAATGCTTACATCACCAAGTTTTGTTGAAAACGCAACATACGGTGCGCGAGTGTCGTACTCGGTGTCGTAATCGCGCTGACAACAGTTACCCCAATAAGGCGTGCCGTATGCATATAAACCATTTTCTGAATACTCAGTGCCATCGGCTGCAGTTACATTTAAAAGTGCCGCATTGTCGCCTTTAAGCTCCATTAAGTACGAGTTCCATAACCACGACATAGCAATGTTTTGCGTTGAGGCAAAGTAACCAAAGGTTAGGCTAGTGTCATCGCTAAACGATTTAGTTAGTTTAAAATCATTAACAATAGAGCCAAAGTCATTAAGCGTTACATCAAAAGTGTGAATACGCATGGCAAGTTCATTATTAAATGCTTCGCCTGTGTTTGCGTTACTCAGTGTTGCGCCTACACCGCCAATACTTTGTGCAATAGACGATGCGCTGCCAACCTCAGCAGGAATAAGCGAGTTAAAGTTGCCGCTAATTGACGATTTACGAAAACGGTTTTCGATACGCCAATCGTTATCTAAATCAAATACAGCTTCAAAACCTACCGCATCCACTTTAGGGTTCATGCCGTCGCGTAAATCGCCACTGCTAATTTGGTTTTCGCCATTTAGGCGCACTGTTTTGGTAAATAATGCTGAATGCGGTGTATCTGATTGCGCATCAAACCCGGCAATAGAATCACCATTTGAGTACATTGGCATAGGAAGGTAGCCAACACTCTTATCGTCTAGGTGTTTGTAATAAAGGCGTACGTAGCCGTTTTCAAAATCTTTAGTAAGGTTTGCTTTAATTTGGCCACCTTTATTTGATGTGTAGCCTGTTTCGCGCGGGCCTTCGCCTTGGCGTACAAAACCACCTACATGAAAACGCACGCTGTCGGTTAAATAGGTGCCGTATTCAAAGTCGGTGCGTACACTGTCGTAATCTAGGCCAACAGTAGTAGATACGCTACCCGATTCGTTTTCGCCGTTTTTAGAAATAAAGTTAATTATGCCGCCAGGTGCATTACTGGCTGATGTAGAGGCTGAGCCACCGCGAATTGATTCGATTGTTTGCACTGTGTTATCAAGGCGCATAAAAATATCGGCGTTACCAAAGGCAACATCACCAAACTGCATTACAGGCAGACCATCTTCTTGCAGTTGTAAAAACTTAGCGCCACCCGATGCTACAGGTAAGCCACGCACTGCAATATTTGCATTACCTTCACCGCCTGTTGATTCAGCGCGAACACCCGGAATAATTCTAAATGCTTCAGCCGTTGAGCGTGGCGTTGATACCTCAACTTGCTCAAGCGATAAACTGCTTACTGATGAGCTCGATGCCATAATAGTTGTGCGGCGAGGTACACCGGTAACAACAATTGTTTCAAGCCCTTGCTTAGCTTGCACTTTGGTTTCTTGCTCGTCTTGTGCATGAACGCCTTGACTTACTGCAAGTGCTAAGGCACTGATTAAATATAAAGGTGTGTGGTGTGTTGTCATGTTAACGCCTCATTGTGTTGTGTGAGTTTGTTATTTTTACTTAATCGATTAAGTAAAAATAACAAAGTTTTTACAATATGCAAATTATTTTTGTGTGTAATTTGCACTTTTTTTGTTTTTATATTGATTTTAAAGGTATTTTTATTCTGGCTTGAGCAGCCATTTATGCATTTTTAGTTAATGCTTTTGCCGCAGGGTCGCGGTAAAAGTTATAAAGCATGGCTAAAAATAAGATCACAGCAAAGCCGGTAGCTAAGTAAAAACCGTAGCGTACGTGGCCAAAGTAATCACTTATCATGCCCATAAATAAAGGCGCAAGTGCGGCCGAAAGCGCGGTAAAAAATAAAATAACACCCGCTACTGCACCATGTTGTGCAACAGGAAAGCACGATATACCTTTAGAGTTTAAAGTAGGGTAAACCATCGACATAAATAAACCCGAAAGCGGAAGCAAGCCTACCGCCCAATCAACACCGCCTACCAAAGTGCCTACATAACACAGCGCGATGCCTAAACTTAAATAAGCCATGACCCCTTGCCAGCTAAAGTGATTTAAAAGCCATACAGCAATAAAGCGCCCAGCAGCACGTAATACAAAAAATATAGTAAGTGCGTAGGTTGCAAGTAAAGGCCACGAGCCTGTGTAATCTTTTAAAAGTGTTGGCATCCACACGTAAATAGCAACCTCGGTAGCCACATATAATGCAATAGCCAACGAAAAACCAAGTGCGTACGGGTTTTTAATCATTTTCATGGTGGTGGCAAGTGAAGCGGGCTTTTCTGTGCTTTTAACAACACTTGGGTAGTCGGCGCGCCATGCCATTAACGCTAAAATTAAACACATAACGCCGGCAATAATGTACAGGTAAGTCCAGCTCACGTTTTGAGTAAGCAGTACGCCTACCAGCGCAGGGCCAACGATGGCACCAATACCAAAAAAGCCTTCTACTTTGTTCATGGTTTTAGTGTGCTCTGCGTTACTTGCAGATATATCGCCAAGTAGCGCTAGTGCGCCGGTTTTAAATAAACCAATGGCAAGCCCTATACAGCACAGCAAAATTAAAAACACCGAAAAGCTATTGCTAAAGGCAAACAAAAAGCAGCTGAGCGAGAAAATAAGTAAGCCCAGCATTATGGTTTGTTTACGGCCTAGGCTGTCGGCTAAGAAGCCTAAAAACAAGCCACTAAAGGCAATGAGTGCCATAGGTGCATAATGAAAAGCACTGGCTTGGGTCATACTTAAACCAAACTCTGTGATTAGTTCAGGGATGATCATACCTACTGCATCTGAGGTCATCGCAAACATAAAAAACATCATGTAAGTGAGTATTCGTATGCGCTGCATTGGGTCGCTTTGCGAGTGTGTGTGTAAATTCGTCATGTGATTTTTCCTCGTTGTGGCTCAAGTTATAGTAATAACTCAATCACTTACTCTAGTTAGTATTACCGTTGCCACAACTTTTGTATGTAAAATATTTAAAAATTACTTGTAAAATTGTACGTGCTAGTTAAAGATATATCTTAATCGATTAAGTTTCAACTTGGTAATCACACATGATGAAGAATAAAGTTCAATTGATCACATATGCTGATCGAATCACAGGTCAAGATATAAACGCACTTACAACATTGTTAAAAGGTCCTTTGAAGGGCGTATTTGGTGGTGTGCACCTTTTACCTTTTTATAATCCTATTGATGGAAGCGATGCGGGCTTTGACCCGATTGATCACAGCGAAGTAGATTCTCGCATTGGTACATGGGCTGATATTCAAGCACTGGGTGAAAACCATGATCTAATGGCTGATTTAATCGTTAATCATGTATCGGCGCAGTCTTATCAGTTTCAAGATGTGCTAGCTAAAGGTAAGCAATCAGAGTTTTGGGATTTGTTTTTAACAAAAGAAGACGTTTTTCCAAATGGTATGAGCGAAGCTGAGCAACAAGCAATTTATCGCCCGCGCCCCGGTAGCTGTTTTACGCCAATGCAGTGTGGCGATGGTCAAACGTATGACTTTTGGACCACGTTTACCGATAACCAAATTGATATAAACGTAAAAGTTGAAGCGGGTATTGCGTATTTAAATAACGTATTAACTAAGTTTTCTGAAAATAACGTAAATATTATTCGTTTAGATGCAGCGGGTTACGCAATTAAACAAGCCGGTACAAACTGTTTTATGCTAGACGAAACCTTTGGCTACCTAGATAACTTGTCAAAGCAAGCAAACGAGCTTGGCATGGAAACCATTGCTGAAATTCATAGCCACTACCAAACACAAGTAGAAGTAGCAAAGCGTGTAAACATGGTTTACGACTTTGCATTACCGCCGCTTATTTTACATAGCTTATTTAATAACGATGTAGATGCATTACTTAAATGGTTACAAATTTCACCACGCAACTGTTTAACGGTACTTGATACGCACGACGGCATAGGCATTATTGATGCTGGCCCAATGGGCGACAAGCCAGGGCTATTAAATGCACAGCAAATAGACACCCTTGTAGAAACCATGCATGCCAACAGTAACAACCAAAGCCGCCAAGCTACAGGTGCTGCTGCCAGTAACGTTGATTTATACCAAGTAAATTGCACGTATTATAATGCATTAGGCGCTAACGATTTAGATTATTTGATTTCGCGTGCCATACAGTTTTTTGCCCCCGGTGTGCCGCAAGTGTACTACGGCGGTTTATTTGCCTGCGAAAACGATATGGATTTACTTGCGCGTACCAATGTGGGCCGTGACATTAATCGTCCGTATTTAAATACTGAAACAATTGAGCACGCACTCAATAAACCTGTAGTAAAAGGTTTAATAGAGCTCATTAAATTACGTAATGAACACCCCGCTTTTGCAGGAGAGTTTAGTGCTCACGGCACCCAGGGAATATGTTGTTTAACGTGGCAACTAGAAGATAAGTCTATTGCATTAAGTGTTAATCTTAAAACGCGAGACGCGCTTATTACTCAAGTAAATGGTGATGAAGAAACAACGATAAGTTTAAACGCATTGTTAGCCTAACAGGCTATTAAAACAAAAGCCAAGCTCAAAAGCTTGGCTTTTGTTTACCCAATCCTTTTTAACATAACCTATTAACCACTTGCGCCAATATCTAGCTCGTAACTTACATCACATATTTTTTCTTCTTTAGATATAAATAGTTCGGCGGCCATTACGCCTTTTTCTTGGCTGTTTTGATGAATAGTGGTTAGGCGCGGCACAAAACGAGCGGCTTCGTCTATTCCATCAAAGCCGACAATACGCAGTTCTTCACCTATTTTTATGCCTTGTTTTATCGCTTCTCGCATGGTGGCAAGGGCAATTAAATCACTCATACAAATGATAACGTTTGGGCGGGGGTAGGCACTTAACACCTCTTTAGCGGCAATGTTAGCAAAACGCTCGCTGCTCTCAGGTATATTCCAAATGCGGTCATCAGCTACGGTTATATTTGCCTCATTTAAAGCACGTTGATAACCCCGTAAGCGTTGGTGCGAAATAGATTGCCCCGTTTCAAATTCGTGGTGCTCATATACGCGGCACAATACGTTTTCATCAAGTAATCTTAAGCCTAAAATAGCGACTTTATCGCTTTGATTTTTTAAAACATGCTTGGCTATTTCGTAACTTGCTTGCTCGTTATTAATATTTACTGAGGCATTGCGGGCTATATCAAAATCAATAGTTACCACATGTTTAGAGACCGTTTTTAACTGCTCTACTAATGCGTTATTACGGGGGCGGCCATAACAAATAAAGCCATCAACAAAGTCGACCACACTGTTAAGGTTATCGCTATTACCTGAAAACAATAAAACATTAATGCCGTTTTTTTCAAGCACCGAGGTTACACCCCGCATAAAGCTACTGGCGACAGGGTCTGAAACCATATATTCGACGCTATCGGGCAGCACTAACGCCACAATGTTAAATGTACCACTGCGAAGCGATTGCGCGGCTTTATTGGGCCCGTAATAGCCCAAGGTTTTGCACGCTGCAAGAATATCGTCTCGGCGTTTAGCCGATAGCTGATCAGGGCGGTTAAACGCATTAGAGACTGTTGCGTTAGATACACCTAACTCTTTAGCAATACTTTTTAGGGTCCAGCGGGTTTGCTTACTCATACCAATTCTTTACTCAATACTCATGTTAATAAACTAACATATTCAGGGCGTTAGCAAAGTAAAAAATAAGGTTTTAGCCTTAATGCCGGCACTCTTTAGGCGCAATGCCAAAGGTTTGTTTAAATACACGACTAAAGTGGCTCGCGCTATTAAACCCAACATCAAAGCACACTTGGCTAATTGCATGGCCTTGCAGTAATTGATTGCGGGCTTTTTTAAGCCTTAATTGTTGCTGCCAAAGGGCTGGGGTAGTGCCAAATGCCAATTTAAACTGCTGATAAAACTTACTGCGGCTCATGCAGGCTATTTTGCACAAGGTATTTATGTCGAGCGTTTCGTTTAAGTGCTCTTCAATATAAAGCAGTGCATCGCTTATTTTTGTTTTAAGGCGTGGTTTATCGCTATTAGCGAGTAATAAGTCGCGACTTTGTTGTTGTAACAACCGGGTGATCAATTCGTTTAACGATAAGTCAATTAAGTAATGTCGCTGTGCGCCTTGTTCGCTAAATAAATGCACCATGCGCTCTAATAATTGCTGTGTTTGGCTATTATGTTGGCTATGCACCAATTGCGGAACATACTCGAATAAGCCGCCATCGTGTGCAAAGCTTTGCTGCATGTTAAGCGCATTTGCCACAGCGTTTATTTTATCTTTGCTTATTTCAATTGCTAAACATGTGGTTGGGGCGTGCATTGATGCCTGTGGAAAATCAATTAATACACCTTGCTCTGGCGCTAATACAAACGACTCGTGGGGTAAAAATGCTTTATGGTATTGGCTACTTTCTACGTGCATTACTTTTTTACCGCTGAGCATGGCACAATACAGTAACTCCTTTGAATGCAGTGCCACCTTTTGTGCGCGTTGGTACGTGTCGTAAATGCTCAACTCGCTGTTATCTGCTGCAAATGTCACTTTATTTTCTATTAAAACATCAAGTTGTTGGCGTTTTTTGTTTAACTGAGATGTGTGCATATCAATCCTTTAGTTTTTTATTAGTGTGGACTCACAGACAACTTTTGTGGACAGCTAATCAAGTTTTTAGGTGCTCGTTAGGCTAATGTCAAACAACACTGATTAAATATAAAGCATTTTGTTTTATATAAATGTTCGACCTTTAGCTAACAACAATAAAGAGAGCACACACATGATATACGCAAATCCAGGTAGCGACGGCGCACTCGTAAATTTTAAACAACAATACGGTAATTACATTGGCGGGGAGTGGGTAAAACCTGTAAACGGCCAATACTTTGATAATATAAGCCCAGTAAATGGTAAGGTATTTTGCCAAATACCTCGCTCCGACAAAGATGATATAAACCTAGCACTCGACAAAGCGCATGCAGTGCGAGAGCAGTGGGGCACAACCTCGGTGACCGAGCGCAGTAATATACTTTTAAAAATAGCCGACCGAATTGAGCAAAACCTAGAGCTACTAGCTGTTGCCGAAACATGGGATAACGGTAAAGCCATTCGCGAAACACTCGCGGCTGATATTCCGCTCGCGGCCGATCATTTTCGCTACTTTGCAGGGTGCCTGCGCTCGCAAGATGGCAGTATTGGCGAAATTGACGAAACCACGGTGGCGTATCATTTTCACGAACCGTTAGGTGTGGTTGGGCAAATTATCCCGTGGAACTTCCCTATTTTAATGGCCGCATGGAAACTTGCACCAGCTCTTGCTGCAGGTAACTGTGTGGTACTAAAACCAGCCGAACAAACTCCAGCATCTATTTTAGTTTTAATGGAAATTATTGGTGATTTACTGCCTGCAGGCGTGCTCAATATTGTAAATGGGTTTGGTAAAGAAGCAGGCGAAGCACTGGCCACAAGTAAACGCATTGCTAAAATTGCATTTACAGGCTCTACACCTGTCGGCTCACATATTTTAAAATGTGCTGCTGAAAACATTATTCCGTCAACGGTAGAGCTTGGCGGTAAATCGCCCAATATATTTTTTAATGATGTAATGGAAAAAGACGACGCGTTTTTATCAAAAGCCATAGAAGGCGCCGTACTTGCTTACTTTAACCAGGGCGAAGTATGTACCTGTCCATCAAGATTGTTTATTCAAGAAGATATATACGAGCAATTTATTGAGCGCATACTCGAACGTACCCAACAAATTAAACGTGGTAACCCACTCGACAGCGAAACCATGGTGGGCGCTCAAGCTTCAAAAGCACAGTTTGATAAAATACTTAGTTACATAGACATAGGTAAAAAAGAAGGCGCTGAAGTACTCACCGGCGGAAACGTAGAACAGCTAAATGACGATTTAAACGGTGGTTATTACATACAACCTACACTGCTTAAAGGTACAAACGACATGCGTGTGTTCCAAGAAGAAATTTTTGGCCCTGTTATTTCTATGTCGACCTTTAAAGATGAAGCCGAAGCACTCGAACTTGCCAACAGCTCAGAATTTGGCTTAGGCGCAGGGGTGTGGAGCCGAAACATGAACCGTGCTTATACCATGGGGCGCAAAATTGAAGCTGGCCGAGTGTGGACCAACTGTTACCACATGTACCCAGCACATGCTGCATTTGGTGGGTATAAAAAATCAGGTATAGGGCGCGAAACACACAAACTAGCACTCGATCACTACCAACAAACTAAAAATTTATTAGTGAGCTATAGCGAAGATCCACTCGGCTTTTTTTAATAAAGCAATTCAAACTTAAACACAACAACCATTAAGTAATAAGGGCGCTGCATATTTGTAGCGCTTTTTTTATTTCACAGTGCTCATAACACTACTTTAAGCGTGTTGTAATATTTAACTGCCATACCAGCCGTATTCAAAACGTTAAAACCTAAGCGTTTTAATAACCCATTACCCGCGTTAAAAAACGATTTTACGATATTAACTTTTTATAAAAGTTGCTCTAAAAATGTGCAGTGATTTATGCATTGTCGGATATTACTGATCTCCCCCAATTTAGTGTGTTACTGCATTAATGGAGATTTCTTTGTAGTTAACTAATTGTTTACAGGTGGTTATTTGCTGGCTAAGATAAAAGCATCGTAATATAGGGACATTTGTCGGTTTATAAAACGACAAATGTCGTAGACAAAGTTGTTAGGTGCCGATATTAGCTATGCTATTTTATTACTTCACATCTGCAAAATACGGAATTGAGAACCTCAAAAACGAGCGTTTGAAAATATCCGATTTTTCAAACGTAAATGATCCATTTGAGCTTTTAGGCATTGAATTACGAGATGAAGTTGTTCGCAAGGCCGTGAATTTTGAAAAGTCTAAAATTTCGGAAAAATATGGTTTGCTCTGTTTTAGTGAAGATAAGTACAATCCTGTTCAATGGGCTCACTATGCTGACAATCATAAAGGTGTTTGTCTAGGATTCGAAATTGATGAAAAAAAGCTTCGGAAAGTTAAATATGTTTCAGAGCGCCTTGTAAAAGAAACCTTAAATCAAGCCGATTGTAATGAGAAATTGTTAACTACCAAGTTTAGCCATTGGAGTTACGAGCAGGAAAGGCGTTTAATAATCCAAAACACTAATGATTCAATAGCTAGTCAAGGTTTGCGCTTTAAAGAATTTGATAGTGATATGTTGCTTAAAGAAGTTTATATAGGTTGCAAATCAGATTTAGTTTTTGCCGATATAGTTGGCGCTTACGCTAGCAAAAATAAAAGCGTGATTGTAAAGGTAACTAGACCATCATTTCGAGATTTTCGTATCGTTTGGGATAAAAGTAAGAAAAGTGTCCGCACCTAACATGGGTTTTCAAGTCGGACAAATTACAGTTGGCTTTTTGTTCGTTCCTCACTTATTTTAGCCAACTGTAATATGCCGCTTAAAACGGCGTTAGGTGCTTCTGAGAAATCAATGGCCAGTTCAAAGATAAGACAGTTCTTAAAAGAAATCCGCACTAAATTTCCTGACGTTGTGCCTCTTATGGAAAAATATGAAAATGGGCACTCACATTCCTAATGGAAGAGTTCGCAAATTTGACAACCATTTTGTTTAACCAAGGTAATTTAGAAGAGGCATTAGAACAGTTGCAGTACATGAGCGAAAAACTAGATACTGCAACCAAAGCAGAATCCGAATACATAGATGTATATTATGCAGAGCACTTATTCTGGAAAGGTACAAAAGAAGGTATTGAGCGTGGCTGGCCTCTCGTGCCAGATAATCTCAAAAAACTATACTTGGGCTTTCATGGTAAAGCCCCTAGAGTAGTGGTTTAAATATGCACGCACCTAACAACCTAATCAACACACTCACTTCGTTCGCTGGGATGCATACACATGGGCTGCGTCGCTTCGATCCAAATTATAGCCCATGTGTTTCCGCCCCTAAGTAGGGTGTTATTAGGTGCTCTAGATAGTATGCAGAATATAAATCCATGGCTTTGGTCAGCTTTTGTTTTGTCTCTCTCAGGGATCTTTTTTAGATGGGTGTTTGGTAATACGCTTGTGAGCTTGTTTCTTGCCGTATTGCTAGCTTTAGCGATAGTACCTTTAGTTAAAAAAATTCAGAGAAAGAATTAACAAGATACCCATCCAAACTTTGTATTTTTCGAAGCCTAGATCCTAATAGGCTAAATAAAATGGGTGTTATCATAATTTGCTTTTTGGGTACAAATTAATTCCCTTAAAGTATAAAGCTATATAACTTACTAAGTGTATACATTTTATTGACGTAAATTAATTAGCAGGAAAGCCGAATGAACAATAAAATACTCAAATCATCTACCGCTACGTATCAAAGTGGTGTTGCAAAAGCCGATGGTAAATTTTATGTAACGCAAGGTGAAGTACGTTTTGAGCCATACAATGAAAGTGCTGGTTTAGGGCCTTATACTTTTACACGAAGCGCAATCGTAAAAATTGAAAAGTCAGCAGGGACAGGCGCAGGCATTTTACCACTAACAAGCGATGCCATAACAATCACTTTAGATAATGAAGATACTTATGACTTTATTTTAGCAAACCCCGATGAATGGATTCGTCTACTCAAGCATTAAGCAATCTCTAGAGCTGGCATTTAGGTAAAAATAAACGAAGCACCCATCTTAACTTTGCAGTTTAGTAAAATATGCATTAGATTTTTGCCTAAAAAATAGACTAGTTGTTTTGTGGTAATTGCAATTAGGCTTGGTTAAAACAAAATACAATCACTGTATTATGCGCTACATGGGGCAGGAGACTTTTACCAACCCGATGTGGCATATAAAGGCATTGATTGGACAACTGATGTATTGCTTGAGCAAATAAAAGCGTTATAAAAAAGCCGCTTGTTGAAACAAGCGGCTTAACTATTCTAACTAGGGAATAGTTTAAAACGTGTAACGAGCACCCACTGAGTAACGAGGGCCGTACTGATTAGCAAATAAAAATTGCTCTTCGTAACGGCCGTAGCCTTCTTCGGTGGCATTGTTTAAGTTTATGCCATCAAAAAATACCGTTACGTTTTCGTTTACATCGTAGTTAACGCTCATATCCCATTGGCCGTAGGCTTTAGCATATTGCGGTGGTGCATCGGCTGAGCCTTGTGCTTGGCCTACACCAATTAAGTACGAGTCGCGCCATGCGTAAGTAATTTTGATTGATAGGCCGTCTTTTTCGTAAAAGCCTTGAAAGTTAGCAGAGTCACTTAAACCTGTAAGCGGAGCTTGTTGGTCTAGGCTTTCGCTATCAAATTCTACATCGCCATCTACAAACGTGGCGTTAACACCTACACCAAAACCAGTTTCGCCAATTAAGTGCTGAACAGCCACTTCAAAACCATCTACCGATTTGCTGTCGGTGTTTTGTGGTTGGCTTATGTTCCATACCATAAGTGGGTCATCGCTATTTGGCTCAATGACGCCATTCGCATTGCCATAACCATTGCTAATCATTTGCGCAAAAATAGCATCGGTGGTTGCTTGCTCGCCGCGCGATTCAATATCGCTAACTGCTTGTAAGTAACGTGGGCCGTTTAAAATGTCGTATAGGCCTTCAATCGTGGTTTGCGTAATGGTGGTTTGAATAAAGTTATCTACGTCTTTTTTAAAGTAACCAATAGAGGCGTAGCTGCCTTCTGCGTAGTAATACTCTAAGGATAAGTCGAGATTGGTTGATTCAAACGGCAATAAATTTGTATTACCTTGGCTACCCGTGCGCGAGCCAGGTTTTGGGCTGCCTGTTAAGCTACGGCCACCGGCTAAATCACCCAGTGGTGCACGCGACATAGTTTTACCCCATGATACGCGGGCTACAACGTCTTCGGTTAAATCAACACTTACATCGATTGACGGTAATAATATGTCGTAATCGCCTTGCTGCTCTAAGAAGTTATCATCGCCGCCGGCTGCATATTGCATTATCCACTCTGAGGCGCTGATCCAGTTTACTTGTTCTTCAACACGCTGGCGTACTGTGCTGGTTACATCTGTTTGCTCGTAGCGCAGGCCTGCGTTTACTTTTACGTAGTAATCGCTTACATCAAACTCCCAGCTTGATTGAATATAAAAGCTGTTTGTAATTTCTTCTACGTAGCTTTCGCTATCAATACCATCCATGTAAGCATTGGCTGCGTATGCATCGCCACCGGTTACATCAGAAGTTAGGTAAGCCATTTGGCGAGCCACTGCTTCGTCAAAATCGTAGGTGTAGTAGTAACCTGGTTGTAAGTTGCTGCCGCCACCATCAAATTGATCTAAAAGGCCCGACGTATCGTGGCGAGTAAACATGCTATCTGGGAATATTTCTGTGTACGATGGGTTAAAACCAGGGCCACCCACTAAACCACTCCATGCAGTGTAACCACCGGTGTTTTGCTCAGTTCGCGATGCACCAAATTTTACTTTAACTAGGCCAATATCAAAGTTTTCATTGTACCAAGTGGTATGTAATTGTAATTGCTCAATGTTTGATTCACCTGGCGAGTGCGTAAATTGGCTAAAGTTAGAGTCAATTTCGCCTGGCGTTAATTCGCTTGTGCCGTTTAACCAGTTAACTTGAGCACTTGGAATTTCGCCTGTGCGGTAATCGTAAATTTTATTTGCTAGCTGATCAGAGCCTAAAATCACTTGGCCGGTACTGCCTAGCCCGTCATCGGCGCCGTTATCGGTTTCATTTTTAGAGTCATGGTAATCAAGTTCAACGTGCCACGTGTCGTTAATTTCCCACTCTAGGTTTAAACCAATAGAGCGTGCTTTTACTTCTGTGGTGCCTTTGTTAGCTGTAAACGAGGCATCGTTACCGCTAATATCGGCATAAACAGCGGTGCCGTTTTCATCAAGCTCGTAGCCATTAATATTGCTACCAAAGTCGTTCCAAATACCCCAACCAATACTTTCAGAGCCCGTAACCGCTTTACTTGCTGTGTAATCTAAGGTGGCTACAAAGCCATCAACCGGTTCAAATTGAAAAGTAACTTGGCCGTTAGTACGTTCACGCTCTACATCTTCAATAGAGTAGTTCATGTCTTTAGGGAAGTAGTAGTTACCTGATGGGTCAGTACGGTTATCAACAACGTTACTGCTATCTAATTCAGGTAAATCAACATTGGCTTGCCAACCTTGAATATTGGCGCGTTGTTTTTGAAAGTCGCGTTCTTGATGCGAAAACGAAAAACCAAAACCAAATCTGTCATCTGCAAATGTGTTGCTATAAACAGCCGAAAGCTCCGGGGTTACATCATCACCGGCTTCGTTTGATGAGTCGTGATTTGCTTTAACCGTGGCTGAAAAATTTTGGCCTGGCTTTTGAAAAGGGCGCGCAGTAGAAATATTAACTGTAGCACCTAAACCACCGCTTGGTACATCGGCGCGCGCTGTTTTAAATACTTCTAGCGCACTTACGCCCTCTGAGGCAATGTTTTCAAGGTTGTACGAACGCGTATAACCTGTGCCTGGCATTTGGCGGCCGTTTAACGTAATTAAGTTAAACTCTGGGCCAAAACCACGTACGGTAATTTGGCTACCTTCACCGTTTGCACGGCTCACCGATACACCGGTAATGCGTTGTAATGATTCTGCTAAATTGGTATCTGGAAATTTACCCATTTCTTCTGCTGAAATGGCATCTACCACGCCCGATGAATCACGTTTCATATCCATAGAACGAATAAGTGAACCACGAATACCTTTTACTTCAATAACTTCTACATCAGGAGATGCTGCAGTGTCTGCTTCGGCAGCAATGGCCGTATTTAACGTGCTTGCAGCAATGATAAGAGACACAGAAGCCGCAAGTTGGCTCTTTTTAAAATTGAATGTGTTCATAATAGCTCTGCTTTATAAAATGTTGTTGTGTAGCAATAGGCGCCATGCGCCTATTGTAGTGTGTTTTTATGGATTCGCGATAATCACGTTATCTATGCGGTATAATGCGCCGTTGCCCATATCCCACGTAGGAAATACCATGAGCACGTTTATAGCGCTAATATCTAAGCCCGCATCAAATAGTTCCTGAATAGGGAAGGTGTATGTTTGCCATTCGCCTGTAACAGGTGTTTGCCCTTCATTGCTTTGCGTTAATGCCAGCTCTACTGCGCTTGAAGCGCCAATTGATTCAATTTTAAATAACCATTGTGCATCCACGTTTGAAGGTGCTGTTATTACTTTTAAATCAAACTGTACAACGCCATTTTCTAACAGGGCTGATGCATCAAACGATACGTCTTCATCGGCTAAGAAGCCCATTACAGTAGGTGTTGCACCAATGCTAAACTGAGCCACTGCGCCGTGCTGATCATCGTCGGTTTCTGTAGTAGGTGTTGAACCACCACAGCAATCCCATATGCTCCACTGATCGGCGACTGTATCTGTAAATACGTTTAGCTCACCAGAGGCAACGGGCGCTGCATTAGGGTTGTAAATTTTAACGTTATCTACACGGTAAACCGCGCCTTCACCTGCGCCCCATGCCGGAAAAATCATAAGTACATCAATTGCACTTACATCAAGGCCTGCACCTGCGAGATCTGATAACTTAAATGTATAAGTTTGCCACTCGCCAGTCACTGGCGCTACACCTTCAACACTTTGCGTTAGTTCAAGTTCTGCAAATGAAGTTGCACCATTTGCCTCTACTTTAAATAACCACGCAGTTGACGGGTCGCTTGGGGTTGACGTTACTTTTAAGTCAAACTGTATAACGCCTTCATCTAAAATGCTGCTTGCATCAAATGACTCACCTGCACCACCTACTTCAGTACGGCTGTTAAAGCCCATTACTGTAGGCTCTGCACCAATACTAAATTCAGCGGTTACACCGTGCGCTTCATCATCTACCACTTCGATAGGTGTTGAGCCACCACAACAATCCCACATTGGCCATGCTAGGTTTTGCTCATCTTCAAAAATAGTCAGCTCTGGTGATGCGCCTAGGTTGTCTTGTGTAATTTCAACGTCGTCAATTAAAAAGGTTGCGCCTTCGCCCGTGCCCCACTCAGGAAATACCATAAGTACGTCAATTGCGCTGATATCTAAATCTAAGTCAGCAAGGTCAGAAAGTAAAAACGTATAGGTTTGCCACTCACCTACTACAGGTGCTTGGCCTTCAACGCTACTTGTAAGCGGCATATCAGCATCGGTTGAGGCTTCTGTGCTTTCAAGTTTTACAAACCAAGGTGTGTCTGGCACGCTTGGTGCGCTGGTTACTTTCATTTTAAAGCGTACGTAGCCTTCTTCTAGCATAGGTGAAGCATCAAAAGGCGTTGCAGCGCCGTTTTCATCAGTAATAAACGCATCGCGGCTAATAAAACCAACCACTGTAGGCTCGCTACCTATTGTAAATTCAACAACGTCGCCTTGCTCTTCATCACTTACAATTGCAGGTGTAGAGCCACCACAACAATCCCATGCTGGCCAGTTAGGGTTAAAGCTGTCGCCAAAAATAGTTAACGGTGTAGCAATACCTGTAGATGGCGGGCTAGGAATAGGCGCTTCGCCCTCTAGCAGGGCATCGTCTAGGCTATCGTAACCTGGGCGAATAGTTTCACACCCTTTGCCGGTATCTGGGTTTGATGCACATTGATAAACACGTACGTAGTCAATTGCAAATGTTTGGCCGTTTTCAAATGCGCTGGCATCTACGCCTAACTCATTTACGTTTTCAGGCCAGTCGCCGCCTACTGCTAAATTTAACAGTAAGTGAAAGTCTTTATCGTAAGGAGCGCTATCCCAATGAGTTTCTAGCTCGCCAGAACCTTGTTCAAAATACTCTGCAAACCAACCGCGATGTTTCAAACCTGCTGCTTCGCCTTTGGAGTTATATAATACTTCTGATTGGCGCTGTGTGGCATATAGGTAGCCATCAACGTACCAGCGTATTTCACCTTCTTGCCACTCTACTGCGTAAGTATGAAAGTCATCTGCTGGGTTGCTATCTTCAGGAAATTTGTACTCTTGGCCTGTGTAGCTGTTATCTGGCCATGCACGGCCGTAATGCAATGTGCCATGAATGCTTGATTCAATACCGCCATCTTCGTCAGCGGTTTTTAGGTTTACTGATTCTAAAACATCAATTTCGCCTGAGCGTGGCCATGTACCGTATTCTTCATCGGTTGGTAGCATCCAAAACGCAGGCCAGCTGCCTTGCCCCGAAGGGAGCTTTGCACGTACTTCAAAGCGGCCATAAGTAAAGTCAGCATTGTAACGGGTATTTAAACGCGCAGAAGTGTAGGGCTTTTCAGCGCCTTCTGTCGCGGGTAGGGCAACAATGTTTAACACACCGTCTTGTATAAAGGCGTTTTCTTCGTTATCGGTGTAACATTGTTTTTCGTTGTTACCACCGCCATCGCAGTTTAATTCAAAGTTCCACTTATTAGTATCAATGGCAGAGCCGTCAAACTCGTCGCTCCATACTAGTTGCCAATCTGAAACTGGCTCAGAAGCGTCGATATTTTCAAAATTAGATGTTGTGGCTGAGTCGCCACCACAGCCAGCTAAAGACGCTAACGAAATAGCAGCCAGTAAGCGAGCAATGTGTGTTTTTTCAATGTTCATAGCTGAACCCCGGTTTCACAGATTGTTGTCAGAATGTGTGTTTAAACTTATTAAAAAGAACCATATTTATTTTTGTAAGCGCTTACATTTGTCGTGTGTTTTTGTAAGCGCTTACAAATAATATTGCGCACTACGTAAATGGTCAACATATTTGTGTGTTTTATTTACATTTAGTTTACGGTAAGACCAGTTTACCAATTGGAGTTATTAACTAAATCGCTAATAAATTTAACAGCTTACATTATTTGAAATGTTGCATTTTTAATACATCTATTAATATTTTACTTAAGCGGTAAATATTAAAGTGACCTACAGCAATTACATTTAGCGCTAATTGCGATGATTTACCCGTATTAGGCTAACTATATGGCGTGTAATTTTGCTTTTTTACAAAAAACGAAAGTTAAAAAAAGTGAAAGTGGTATAGCATTCAATAGGTTAGTAAACCCTTTAAAGTGTTTAGCTTGTTAAGATTAAATTTTAGGGGGGGAAGGCTTTGGCGGGGTTTAATAAGGTAAATGTGTAAATTTAATACGCATTTACCCCTTAATTTATTGTTTATTTAAATAGTATTGTAGCCACTTGAAACGGCAGCTTATTTACGTTTAAACGGCATTATTAGCAAACCCCAAAGTGAGGCATTTTGTTTTTGGCTTGGGTATTCTTTTAAGCCTATATCTATGTCGTTATCGGCTTTTTGCGCTTCATTTTTGTAACTACCAAACAGTTTATCCCACCAAATAACGCTAAATCCATAGTTTGAATTGGTTTCGCTCACGCGCTGGCTATGATGAATGCGGTGCAGTATTTGGGTCATTAATATGAGCCGAAGTGGTTTTTCTATTGCATTGGGTAAACGTATATTGGCGTGGTTAAACAGCGCTAATCCATTAAGTGCTATTTCAAATATTAATACAGCAATAGCAGGTACGCCCAAAGCGGTAACGGCAATTAATTTTATAACTATGCTGAGTACAATTTCGATAGGGTGAAAACGCAAACCTGTGCTGGTATCTACATGGGCATCGGCGTGGTGAACGCGATGCAAACGCCACAAAATAGGCACTTGATGAAACAGCCGGTGCTGCCAATAAATAAGTATATCAAGCAGTAGCATACTTAAAATAATAGCAACAATACTTGGTGTGGCTATTTGATTAAATAAACCAATACCGTGCTCTTGGTTATAAAGCGCTACGGCGGTTAAGCCTATTGGTACACTTAAGCGGGCAATTAGTGATGAAGTAAACACGAGTCCAAAATTAGCAAACCATCGGGTGTTACTTTTTATAGGCGATTTACGTGCGGGCATACGCGATTCTAGCAGCATCATAATAACTAAAATGCTAAAAAAGAACCCTAAACGCCACCAAATTTCATTACTCATTGGCTTGTGTAACCTCATCGGCCTCTTGGCGTTTAAGCGTGTTATAACCACCATGTATACGTGTAAAAATAGTAATAGCGCACGCAGTGGCAAAAATACTTGCCATTATTGCAAAGTGCTGCGGCCATATACAAAAGGCGATAAACAGCGCTATGGTTTCTGTGCCTTCGGTTAAACCATTTAAATAGTAAAAGCTTTTGTATTTAAACTGGGGTTTTTCGAGCTTAAATTTTTCGGCGGCTATGGCAAAGGCTAAAAAGCTTGAGCCTGTGCCTATAAAAGTGGCCAGTAATATGCTACCTGCAATGGCGTTTTGCTCGGGGTTTGCCAAAATAAAGCCAAGCGGAATTGCCGCGTAAAATAAAAAGTCGAGGGTAATATCTAAAAAACCGCCAGCGCTTGAACTTAAATTTGCATGACGTGCCAATGCGCCATCAAGCCCATCTAAAATACGATTTAAAGCAATAGCAGTTAACGCTGCGTACCACATTTCAAACGCAATTAATGGCACAGCTAATAGCCCTATTAAAAAACCGACCACAGTGAGTTGGTCGGGCGTTATACCACGCTTGTGCATTAACGCTACAACAGGGGTTAACAGTGGCTTTATTACCGGGGTTATGTATTTGTCTAACATGCTTAGTGCCTTGTGCTTTTTGTGCGTGTATTTATTTGGCTAAATTTAAGGTGATCAGTTTGCCGTTTGCGGCTTCTGCATCGCTATGATCGTGGGTTACCATAATAGCGGGCAGTTTATGCTCACGTATTTGGCTAAATACCAGCTCGCGGGTATCTACTCTTAATTGGATATCGAGCTTGCTAAATGGCTCATCAAGCAAAATAGCTTTTGGCTCGCTTAATAGCATACGCAGTAAAGCTACGCGTGCTTGTTGCCCACCAGAGAGGTTGTCGGGGTGGCGATTAGCCATGCCTTTTAATCCTACTTGTTCAAGGGCGTGCTCTATTTTTTCAAGGCGCTGTTTTTTATTGCCTTTAGGCATAGCAAAGGCAATGTTACCGCTTACCGATAAATGCGAAAATAATAACGCATCTTGATAAAGCACACCTATGTGGCGTAAATGTGCGGGTAAATTATTAATATTTTTACCGTTAAGCCACACTTCGCCATTTGCGCTAAAGCCGTTGGGTAATGTGCCGGTAAGCCAGTTTAATAAACTTGATTTACCACTGCCTGATGGCCCCATAATAGTAAGTATTTCGCCGCCTTTTACCTGCTCGTTTAAGCTTAGTAATTGCTCGTGTTGACGATAAAGCTCACAATTTTTAATCTCTAAAGATGACTGCATTAAAAACCTTTTAATTTATAGGTTAGCGATGTGCGCTTTTAAAAAAGTACTTAGGTAAAACCCACGCCAGTATAAAGCCAATTAGTGGTAATGCCATTTGCATAATGGCATACACTGCACTGGTCCGCCTACTTGCGCCATTTGCAAGGGTAACCGCTTCGGTTGTGATGGTTGCTATGCGCCCGCCACCGGCTAAAAGAGTCGGCAAATATTGGCCAAAACTAATGGCCAAACCAAGTGCGGCCGCAATTAAAATAGGGGCAAATAACTGGGGTAATTTTACTTGTAAAAACACTTTGCAGGGTGTTGCGCCAAGGCTTGCTGCTACATGAGCAAAGCGAGGGTCTAATCGCCTATAACTGCTCGCAAGCGATAAAAACACATACGGCAATACAAACAATAAATGGGTAAATACCACATTAAAAAACGCGGCTTGGTTATTTACTAGTTGTTGCAGCCACACTAGGCCAAATAAAAACGCAATACTTGGTACAAGCAACGGTAAATAAATAATTAAGCTGGTAAAGCGCGACATGGGTTTTGCACTTAACTGCTCTGACTCTAAGCACAAAAGGGTAATAATAATGGCAAATAACGTAGTAACTAGCCCTATAGCAAGGGTATTATAAAGCGGGCTTTGCATTTGCATTAGCGCACTTTTAAAGTGAAGTAGCGTGAGCTGATCGGGCAGTGCCGCCGGAAAACGCCAAAATCCGGCAACCGACCACATAATTAAGCCAATTAACGAGAGCAAAATAAAGCCAATTACAAATACTGTTAATACGGTCGTTATTTTTTGCCAATAAACACCGCCATATTCTCGCTCGCCATTGGTGAGTAAAT
This sequence comes from Pseudoalteromonas sp. S327, assembly GCF_005886415.1. NCBI lineage: Bacteria > Pseudomonadati > Pseudomonadota > Gammaproteobacteria > Alteromonadales > Pseudoalteromonadaceae > Pseudoalteromonas > Pseudoalteromonas sp. S327. Next base: position 47,070 of record NZ_PNDP01000031.1, read on the forward strand.
CACTAAATAATGCTTTTATGGTTTTTTCGCCTCCAAGCCAAAGAGCTAGTAAACCACCAGTAAGTACAAGCTGCAATAATGCCCCTGCAGAGGCTTTAATACGCAGGTTTAAATCTACATCGTTAAACCAGTGCATAATAGCGACTGCCAAGGTGGGTGGTGTATTTGGCCCCAGAATAAGTGGCATTTCTACACTTGCGCTGGCATAAGCCAATACGGCTAAAATGGGTAGGCGCAGTAATGGGTAAAGGCTTGGCAGTATCACTTTAAAAAAAGCAGTCATAGGGCAGTAGCCTAAATTAAGCGCTATTTTATGCTGTTGGCGCAGTTTTTTACCAAGCTCAGGTTGGGCAAGCACACCTAGCGCCATTAACAGTAAAAAAGGCAGCTCTTTAAGGGTTAAGCCTAAAATTATACTAATACCAAACGAGTCATGCGGAAACATGCCGTTAGGCGCAAGTTCCCATCCACTAAACCAAGGCGATACTAAACGCGAGATCATGCCCGAAGGAGCAATTAAAAAACCAACCGCAATAGCCGCTGCTGCGTGGGGTATTACGAGTATTGGGCTCAGTAAACGCTGAATACGGTTAAGCCACGGGCTATTAAAAAATGCCGCTAAAATCATTAACGTAATGATAAAGGCAAGTAAGGTACTTATTAATCCGGTGCCAACACTTAGCATAACCATGTGTGTTAGGCCGGGTGTTTGCAAAAGCATAGTAAAGCCATGTAGGCCAAGTGTTGTATGCTCAAGTACTGGCGCATAGCCAAAAGCGGGCAGTAGCACGCTAATTAGGCCGCCTATTACCGGCAAAATTAGTAATGCCAGTAAAAAGCGTGGACTTAATTTAACTAATTTACTAAACATATCGGCGCTTTTATGTGGTTTAAGCGTTGGGCTTGCTGCTAACTTATTTGAAACAACACTCATTGGCTTATTCCAAAACGTGTTTGCCAACCTTGCATAATAGCGTTTACCCAGCTTGGGTGTGGCTCACTTAGCGTGCGTTTAATACTATTCAAAGGCAGCGCGCTTGGATGCGGCTGAGTTGTTTTAAATAAGGCTTGTTGCTGTGGTGTTAGCGTTGACTGAATAAGTACACTTTTATCGCCCCATATAGGCGCTTTTTGTTTTTGAGCTTGCGCCTCTGGACTTAATAAAAAATTAGCCACTAATTTCGCACTTTGCTGATGGCTTGCATTATAAGGTATGGCTACAAAGTGGGTGTTACTTAAACTGCCATCTTGCATTGCATAACTACGAATGCTTTTTGGTAAATCATAACGTTTAACGGCGGCGGGGACTTCGGGCGCTGAAAACGTAAACGCTATGCTTAGCTCTGTGTCGCCTACTAAGCGGCGCATTTGTGCCCCACTTTGCATAAAATGGCTGCCATCGCGCCAAAGTGTTGGGTGCAGTTTATTTAAAAAGTCCCATAATGGGTTTAATACTTGGGCTGTGTTTTGTGCAGTAGCAGGCTGATTTAACTGCGCTTTAAGTGTTTCATCACTTTGTTGATGTAGCATAACAAGCGCGTATTTTAAAAAGCTCATTCCTAAAAAATCAGGTGGCTTTGGGTAACTAAAGCGCCCTGGGTTTTGTGCGCTCCAGCTAAGTAATTGGTTTAGGGTTATTGGTAGTGTGTTATTTGCAGTGCCGTCAATTGCTAAACTGTCGTAGTAAAAGGTGAGTGAAGCTTGACCCCAAGGTGCTTCCATTCCATTAGTGGGTATTCCAAAATCAAAATTAACAGCGGGATTATTGCTAGGGTCGGTGTAGCTAAAATTAGGCAACTTATTAGCCCATTGTTTAAGTAATAATGAGTGCTCGCTCATGGTGGCAAAGTTAGCACCGTTTATCCAAATTAAATCTACGCTGCCTTTATCGTTATTGTTTGCTGATTTTTCGGCAAGTACGCGGCTTACTGCTTCACTGGTATCGCTTAGCTTTACATGTACTAAGTTTATGTTGTATTTGGCTTTTACTTGCTGCGCAGCCCATTGAATATACGCATTTATTTGCGCATCGCCGCCCCACGCATAAAAATATACGCTTTGGTCTTTGCCTAAGCTTTCAACTTGCTGCCACCGGCTTTGTAATTGTGTACTTGCTAGGCTTTTGAAGCTAATAACAAGGCAAATGCAAAACGCGACACAGCAAAAGCTGTATCGCGATAATGTTTGCCAAAATTTATTGGCGAGCATTTAAATCCCAGTCGTAATCTAAAAACTTAACTTTCATGTCGTTATTTTTAAGCGCTTTTTGCTGAGCGGGTATCAGTTTTAGTGCTTTAGGGTATTGCATAAAAAACTGTTGCAGCGTATTTGCACCTTTAAAGCCTTGTTCAAAATCATCGCCGTACCACTTAAATATTGAAGACACACTTAGCGTGTTATCTTGCACTATATTACGAGTCATGTCTGATAAAAAGCGGACTGTTTGCTCTTGTAATTGTGCTTCTAATGTATCAGCAGTATACGCTTCTTCACGTAGTGCAGGGCAACCAATACTCGCGCAATTTACAGCAAAGTGAATACGTGGGTCGTTGTATTTACCACTGCCACGTATTAAACCATGCTCTATATCATCAAGGCTGCGAGTTTTACCAAGTAATGGCACAAACTCTTTGCTCCATGGTGAGCTAAAAAAGCTGCCTAAATCTTTAATTGACTTAATATCTGGGTATTTTGTTAATATAAGCTCAACAGTAAAGGCGTTATATGCGTTAATTAAAAACGCCAGCTGCTTAGGTTTTTCCCATGTATCAAACTCATTTTGCGTAACAGCCGATAGCGAATCTAAATAGGTTTTAAGCTCGCTGTGCTTAGCTTTTATTGCTGAATAATCAACCTCTGTGCTGTGGCCATGATTAATAGCTACAACATGGTTGTTTAATAATGTATTCCAGCTGTCGTGCATATTTTGAGCTTTGCTTGCAAACGATGTTGCAAGCAAAGCAGACCCTAACAATAGCGCTTTTAAAGGTGTTTTAAACATATTAGCCTCTACGCCATGTGTGGTATTTTTCAAGCATGTTAAGTACTTTCTCAGGTGCATGAGCGCGTTTCCACTCGCCTGCTGCGTACTTGTTACCTTCAGCCCAAGTAGGGTAGCTGTGAATAGTGCCTAGTATTTTGTTAAGGCCTAAACCGTGTTTCATTGCCAGTACAAACTCTGCTATTAAATCGCCAGCGTGCTCAGAAACCACAGTAACACCGAGTATTTTGTCTTTGCCTTTGGGTGTAATTACTTTAATAAAGCCTTTGGTGGCGCTGTCGGTAATGGCGCGGTCTAGCTCTTCAAATTCAAAGCGAGTGATTTCATAGTCAATGCCTTTATCAATAGCGTCTTGCTCGTTTAAGCCAACACGTGCTACTTCTGGGTCAATAAACGTAGTCCACGGAATAACACGGTAATCTACTTTAAACTTTTTAAGATTACCAAATAAGCCATTTACTGCTGCGTACCAACCCTGATGAGCGGCTACGTGCGTAAACTGATACGGACCTACAATATCGCCAGCGGCAAAAATATTTGGGTATAGCGTTTCTAAGTATTCGTTAGTGACTACAGTGCGATTAGTTTCAATACCGAGTTCTTCAAGGCCGTAACCTTTAAGGCGAGCGCTTCGGCCCACAGCACATAGTAGCTCATCGTATTCAATATCGATTTCGGTATCATTATGTTTTACCACAATGAACTTTTTGCCATCGCGTTCTTCACAGCGTAGTGCCTGATGCGAGGTTAAAATGTTTACGCCGCTTTCGGTTAGCGCTTCATGTGCAAATTTAGACACCTCTAGGTCCTCTTTGATCATGATGCGTTCGCTCATCTCAATTTGCGTAACATTTGAGCCTAAGCGTGCAAAGCTTTGTGCAAGTTCACTACCAATTGGTCCACCGCCAAGTACAACAAGCTTTTTAGGGGCTTCTTCAAGCTCAGCAAATTTAGTCCATAACGTATCGCTTGTTACATAGCCAGTTTCTTCAATACCAGGAAGTGGCGGTACAAATGGGCGTGCGCCAGTGGCAATAACAATAGTACGGGCTGTTAATGTTTGTGTGCCGCCATCGTTAAGCTTAATTTCTACAGTCCACGGGTCTAATAATTTACCGTAGCCTTTTACAACATCTACGCCTAGGTTTGTGTAGCGCTCAACGCTGTCGTGTGGTGCTACGTCGGCAATTACTTGGTGTACTCGTGCCATTACTTTTTTAAACGAAAACTGCGGTGTTGCGTTTTCTAAGCCGTAGTGTTCACCGTGGCGAATTTGCTCAGCAATTTTAGCGCTTTTAATAACGGCTTTACTTGGCACACACCCGTAGTTTAAACAATCGCCGCCCATTTCGCCGGCTTCAATTAGGGTTACTTTGGCTTTAACTGCTGCTGCAATGTAACTTGTAACTAAGCCGCCAGCACCTGCGCCAATAACAATCATGTTGCGGTCGAACTTTTTAGGTTTAGTGTAATTTTTGTATACGCGACGTTTTTTAAACACGTTTAGGATTCCTTTAGCAATGAATGGGAACACACCCAATAAAGCGAACGATAAAATAAGATCTAACGATAAAATGCCTGATAAGCTCTCAATTTGCGCAAGTTGCGTACCTGCGTTTACAAATACAAATGTACCCGCCAGCATGCCTATTTGGCTTACCCAGTAAAAGGTCCATGCTTTAATTGAGGTAACACCCATCAATAAGTTAATTAAAAAGAACGGAAATACGGGCACTAATCTAAGCGTAAATAAGTAAAAGCCACCTTCTTTTTCAACGCCCGCGTCAATAGCGTCTAAGCGCTCAGGAAAACGTTGTTTAATTGTATCGCGCAGTAAGTAACGCGATACTAAAAAGGCAAGCGTAGCACCTACAGTAGAGGCAAACGAGGCAACTAATAAGCCTTCAACTAAGCCAAATAATGCACCTGCGGCCAGTGTTAATATAGCCGCCCCCGGTAATGAGAGAGCCGTTACCACTACGTATAATAAAAAGAAGCCACCAAAAACCAACAATGGTGATTGCTCTTTATATTGGCTAAATTGATCCATCGACCCTTTTAAGCCTTCAAGCGTAAGTAACTGGTGTAAATTAAAGTGAAAGAACAAGCCTATAGCCGCTGCTGCAATCAATACCAAAAATAGTTTTTTAATCATGTTCTCTCTCAAACCGCTCTAAAAATTATGGGTTAGTGTTAATTTTGCGTTTATCGGCAATTCAGGAAATGCCAATGTTGCGCCAAAATAACCACCTTCAAATACTGGGCGCCAGTTTTTTTGATTAGTGACGTTGTTTACATCTAATCGCAACTTAGTACTAGGCGTAAAAGCATAGCTAGTATTAACGTTTAACGTGTATTGATCACGAATTTTAACTGTTGCCAAAAAGTCTAATGGGTAACTCTTTGTATATAGACCTGAAAAACCCGTTTGCCATTTCGAATTAATTGAATAATTTCCATTAAAACTGAATGATTGCTCAGGAATGCCCTGAACTTGGCGGTTTGAAGGTGCAAATGCGGTAAAACTTGGCGCGCCAACGCCCGTACCTGCAATAATATCTGGGCGCGAATTATCAAATGCATCGATTACTTGAGCAGAATCTTGACTGCTTGCAGAGTTGTCGTAGCGAGCATCTATGTAGCTGTAGCCCGCACTTAGCCAATATGGGTAAGCATCGTAAAATACTTGGCTTTCAAAACCTGTGGTACGAATACCTGTATTGCTGCCGTCGCGATTACGTAAACTACGGCGCTGGCTAAATACCGCGCCATCAGCGTACCAGTCTCTGTCGGTTGGGGCGTACTTTAAGCCAAACTCAACTAAGGTGTTTTCGGTAGCAAAATTTTGTGCGCTAATTGTGTTATCGCCGCCAAGCGATGTGCCGCCAGCCATACTGTTTGATGTGGCTTCGTTATAACTTGCTGCACCATAGGTGGTGTAATCACTATTTAATTTGTAATTAAAGCTAACTTGGCCTGAATGAAGGGTTTCGTTAATGCTGTCGCTTGCGGCAACTTGACCTTGTGGTGCAATAGGGTCGTTTGCTTCTACATCGTAAAAGTCAACGCGGTAACCCACACTGGTATGAAGTTTATCGCCCCAATCAGAGTCTTGCTGAATAGCAAGCCCGGTTTGCCATGAGCGTGAGTCGGTGGTGTCTGATAAGTTAAAGTCACCGCTGCCATCGTTATCTAAATCGTATTGACCACCAGGCGATACAAATACACCTGGTCTTAGCTCTACTAAACGTGCTTTTTGTGCATCGGTTAAGGGAATGCGGCGGTTTGAAAGTGGGCCAGTTAAATCAATAGGTAAATCGGCCTCGGTAGTAAATTGGCTGTAGCCAAGTACTTTGTTGTAGCGTACGTCAAAAGCAAAAATTGTTTGTTGGTCGCTATTCCAACGGTAAGTAAGCTCAGTACGGTTTTGTGCTGTATCGGCGCCGTCTATAATTTCTACAAAACTGTTTTGGGCTATTTCTTCATGCTGTAAATGCTGAAAGTATGTAATGTTTTTAAGTGAGGCATTAGCACTTAGCTCGCGCTTATAAATGCTGTGAATTAAATAAGTGGTTGCTTCGTTTTGGTTATCAGGGTCGGTAAGTACGGTGCTACGATCTATTTTTACTTGCCCAGTAGGCGAAACAATTGAACCCGCTGCTGGTACGGTACTGCCATTGGCTTGCACGCCTTGGCCAGTAATATAAAGGCCATCATCAATTAAGGCTTGGGTAGGGCGGTTAATACCTGCGTTGTCGGTAAATTCAACTTGGTATAGCTCAAAGTTAATATCCCAACTGCTTTTATCATCCGGCAAAATTCTAAGCGCAGCAAATAAACTGTCGCTTTTAGTGCCTGAGTAATCGTAGTAGCTGCCTTCATCAAGGTGCTCGTAACTTACTCTAAGGCCCACTTTATCTTTTATAATGGGGGCAGTGTAATCTACTTGGGCACTGTATTGATCCCATCGCCCCGCTGAGATCTTAACTTTACCTTTACTTTCATCTGTAGAAGCAGTCTTTGAGTGTAAATTTACAAAACCACCGTTACGTTGGCTTGAACCAAATAAAACCGGCGGTGCGCCTTTTACTACGTCTATTTGTTCTATAGAGTTGAACGATAACGGCACGCCAAAGCCATTATTACCTGCTTGGCGGCGTGTACCATCTTGAAAAAGCTCACCCAGTTGGCCACGAATAGTAGGTAAGCTGGGTGCACCAAAGCCACTTGCAGAGTATGTGTTTGGGCTTACGGCTAGTACGTCTTGTAGGGTAGTAATATTTAGTTGCTCTATCAACTCGCTTGAAATAGGCGTTACTGAGCGTGCTATGTCTTGCAGTGCAAGGTTGTCGCCGAAGGGGCCGTTAATAGTGGCATCTTTTACAGAAAGCCCTTGAGATTTAATCGTTTGGCCTGCTACTTCAATACGTTCAATTGAGTCGGTATTAGCTGTAGATTGTGCCGCATGAGCATAAAAATTAGGTGTGAGTGAAGCGGCTATAAAAAGTGCCAAATATGAATGTTTCAAAAGGGTTCTCATTTTGGTTAGTGTGAATGTGGCAATAAAGACCTGCAGCTTTGTGAATAACTTTCAGTAAATATTAATTCTTTTTGTTTTTTAGAATGAAACGTTAAAAGTTTAGCACATTGCTCAAAAGCGTTATTCAGTTTTAGCCACTATGTTTTTGTTTTACAAATACTGTAGTTAGTTATTGCCATAATAGGTCTTAATTTATAAATAGCGGTTTTATACGCAAACAAACCAAAAGCAGGGCACCGAATTTATTAAAAAATTATACATTAAGATGAAATAAAATATGTGTTGAGCGGTCTTGCTAGTTTCAACATTAAATTATTTAGTTTTAAGGAAATTTTATGACTGGTACAACAGGTACTGACTTTCAAAATCGTTTGCAGTGGTCGCTTTTTTCGCTACGCCTAGGCGTGTTTATTGTAATGATTATGTGGACGTTTGATAAGTTTGTTAACCCTGGGCATAGCGCACGAATTTTTGAGCATTTTTATGGTATTGGCGGCTCTACAGATGTGGTTGCTTATGTACTGGGGGCGTTACAGCTTATTTTAGTGTTGGCTTTTTTAGCGGGTATTAAAAAGCGCCTTACTTATGGCGTTATATTTGTAATGCACGGCCTTTCTACGCTTTCATCTTATAATCAGTATATTGATGGCTTTAATAACTTATTGTTTTTTACAGCGTGGCCAATGTGGGCAGCGTGTTTTGCACTGTATGTGTTACGCGAGCAAGACGTTAAATTTACCATTAAGTAGCGCAGCAAAAAAAATGGTTATAAGCCATACGGCTTATAACCAATAAGTACACAAGGGAGTGTATGGAAGTCGGTTTAATTAATAACTAATGCATGGCATCGTTATACTGTTTAGCTAGGCTTTCTTTTTGTCCTTCGGTTAGGGCTTTACCCGCTAATTGAAATACTTCATGTTCTTCTTCACTTAAATGATGATGCACTAAATGGTGCAATTTTTTAGCAGCAACTAACCATGCCGATGAGCTCATTTCGGTGTCTTCAAGTTGTTCAATTAATTCGTCAATTTCATGGTGCTCAGCAACGCTGTGGCGTGCTTTTTCGTGCGTTAGATCGTCAAACATAAGTGGGTTATAAAAATAACGCTCTTCAAATTTTGCGTGATCTTCTAATTCGGTTTTTAGCTCGCCCATTAGCTTGTGGCGCTGCTGCGTATCGCCGTGCGTTTGAATAAGGGCATCTACTAACTCGCGTTGTTTATCGTGGTCGTGACGTAGCGCTTCAAAAATATTCATAACTCTTTCCTTGCTGTAATTGCTTTATAAACTTTTAAAAGCAAGCGCAGTGCCAAATCTTAATATGTTGATATAATTGACTTTAATGTACTTTTGGCTGGTTTGGATGGAGTTGCTCTGTAACTTTTACACATAAACAGCTGCAATTTTTTCAGATTAAAAGAGGTGATTGCTTTTGACGCTACATAAGCTTACATATTTTTACTGGTTGGGTATTTTATTGAGATGGTAAAGTAGCGCATTATTTAGGTACAAGTTGTACATACTTGCCTTACCTATATTTTTATAAAACTTTAGATATTAGGATAGTTTAAGGATGAACTTAAAAAGCCCCACTACAGCATTATTACTGTGCGCGTTATTAAGTGCATGTAGTACAGCCGTGCATTCTGAACGACGTGTATGCATACAAGAGGCAGAAATGACTGAGCTAAATGGCGCTAAAACAAGCTCAGAGGTTTACAATGAATGTGTAAGCGCTCAAATAAAAAAGGATGCTAAAGGCGACACTTTTTTTGATGAAGTTGGTGTGTTTTTATTGATCTACTTGTTTTAATAGCCGACTAAGTAAGCAAACTTACAGCTATAATTTAAAGCACAAGGGTGCGTAAAATAGGATTGAATATGAAAGCGTTTTTAATTGTATTTTCATTGTGTATATTTTTAACTGGCTGTGTGGCAAAGCCTTATGCGGGCTCTGCACAATGTATGGAGCAAGCTGATATAGCTTATGAAACCAATATACATAAAAATGAGCCGCTAGATAAAGAATGTAAAGCTACAAAAGTAAATACGCCTAATAAAGAGTTTGAGGATCATAGTTTTGTTGATAGAAGTCTTTTACAGCTAATAGTTAGTTTTTTAAACGGTATATTTAGATAATTAAAATACAATTAAATAAGGTATGTATGCAGGAAGAACTAAAAGCAAAAATTATAGCTGTATGCGATAAAAAAATAGCAGCCAAAGGCGAAAACGTAGGCCTTTCTTTTTACGCTTTTTTTGCAAATAAAAACGACAATCCTGAGCTGCTGTTGCAAGCCGCTACGTGGTGGATACACACCCATAAGTTAGATCACTTTGAAAAAGCGATAAAAATAAAAAAAATGATTATTGAAGGTGACTAATAACGTATATTTACGCGATTGCTATTTGGTTTCTGCCATTTTCTTTTGCTTTATAGAGTTGTTGGTCTGCACGTTTAATTAGCTCGCTAAGTGAGTCGCTTTTAGCATCACTTATTGCCACGCCAGCACTAAAGGTAACGTGTGTTTTACTTGGCAATGCCTCAATATGACTACAGTACTGCGCTAACTTATTTTCAAGACTTTCAAAAAAGTTGTTTATTTTATCGCGATTTTGCGTTTTTAAAACAAATAGCCACTCTTCGCCGCCATAGCGCCCAAACTTATCGTTAGTACTTAGTGTGTCTTTTGCTGCTTGAGCAAATTTTATAAGTACTAAATCTCCTATATCGTGGCCAAATTTGTCGTTAATAGCTTTAAAGTAATCTAAATCGACGATGGCTATTGCTAGGCTCTGCTGGGATAAACACTCATTTGCTTTTTGCAAAATGCCACGCCGATTTAAGCTGTTAGTTAGGTAGTCGGTTAATGCTATAGCATGGTATTTTTTACGTTGGCGCATTTGGCGGTAAAATAAAAATAGCGACACGATGACTAAAATAAAGGCAATTGATGCACTTAAGCGCCAAATTATTTTTTGCTGGTGTTCTTCTGATGCCTGCAGTTTGTTTATGTCTTTTTCGTATTCTAGCTGTAAAATTTTGTCTTCTTTTTCTTTTACTTCAAATTTAACTTGTAAGGTTTTTATATTGGTTTCGCTGGTGGCTTCGTAGTGTTTTATTGTATAAGCAAGCTCATCTTCAATTGCTTTAAATGCATCTTCGGTGAAGTTAAGCTGGCGCTTTAATTTATAGCGTTTGCTTAAAAAATCAGCCTTATAAATGCTGCGGCTAAATTTATCTAGGTTTAAAAATACTTCGTCGTTTACTTGGTTGGCTTTATTTAATAAATTTTGCTTTGTGTAGATGTCTGATAATAAAATCATTGATGCTAAATGCATGTCATTAATGCCGGCTGAGCTTGCAAGTGCAATGTTTTTGTTTACAAGCATTAAAGCCGTGTCGTAATTACCCTGCAGGTATTGAATATTTGCAATAGAATATTGAGCGAAGGCTAAACCTTTTTTCATTTTGACTTTGCTAAAATAAGCCAGCGCTTTATTTAAGTATACAAGCGCGTTTTTAGGCTGACCGACCTCAAGTAATACGTTTCCTAAACTCCAATAAGCTTTTGCCGTAAATAGGCCGTCGCTTGTTTGCTCGTAAGCATCTACCGCTTTTTGGGCATAATAAATGGCTTTTTCTTTATCATCTTTGTAGAGGTAGTTGTAAGCGTCGGCAATTTTTCTAAAAAAGTAGCCCTGCGAGGCTATGTCTTCTTCTTTTATAGCAAGTTCTAAGCCTGTTAACGCCGCACTTAGCGTTTTTTTAAGTTCGTCGGTTTCGGTGTAGTAATAGGCTATAGCCCGAAAAACAATGATTTGTTCGTTAGGAGAGAGCTGTTTTAGCTGCGTTTGCAGTTGATTAGCAAGCGATTGCGCATTACTTAGCTCTTTGTTAATTGCGAAAAGCTTAAGCTGAGCCTCTAAAAATAGTAGGTGACTGTTTTTATATGTTACAAGCTCAGTACTCTTTAAATACATTAGCAAATGGGTACTTAGCGCGGTGTATTGTTCTTGTCGAAAAAGTAGTTCTGAATATAAGGCAGCCGCTTCAAGGTGCAACTGTTTATGCTTTGTATGTTTAGTGACATTATAAGCGTGGGTTAGTTGTTCTTGGTGTAAAAGGTAATCTAGCTTGTTGGCTTTAATATCACTAAGCAGGCTTTGGATTGATTTTATATCAGATGAAGTTAGTGAAGAGCTATTGGCAAATGTAGCACTACTTGTTAGTAAAAATAACAGGAGCACAAAAAAGCGAAACCACACTATATTGATTTTTATTATTATATTGTTCGTCATTTATTTTTTTACTGAATCAACACCCAAAACGATATAACTAACTATAGCATTGCTTGTAAATAACAAGTTAATACTTTATTGGGAATACACCACCACATCCTTTTGAAAGTTCAATTTCTAGTAAATAAGTACGAAAAGCATTATTAAAATAATGATGACACCCATCTAAAACTTAATTATGACACCCATCAAAACACAAATAATAATGACACCCATTATAATAGTTGTATAAAACACAAGCTCGGACTACGCTTTAGCTTAAATAATAAACAGGGTTGTGTTATGGCTATTGCTCGTAAGCGCCAAATAAGTTTGGCAGATACAAAATATTATCACTGTATTTCACGCTGTGTTCGCCGGGCATATTTGTGTGGTGAAGACCCTTTTACAGGGCAAAATTACGCGCATAGAAGAGGGTGGGTAGAGGATAAGCTTATCAGCCTTGCAAAGGTATTTTGTATAGATGTTTGTGCATACGCAGTTATGAGTAATCATACACATATTGTGTTGTATGTAGATGATAAAAAAGCTAATAGGTTAAGCGACAAAGCAATAGCAATTCGTTGGCATAAGCTTTTTAAAGGCACCGCTATCACGCATAAATTTATACGCGGTGAGAAGTTATCGGCTACGGAACATTGGTTTTTAAATGAGAGCATAAAGCAGTATCGAGAACGGTTAAGTAGTATTAGCTGGTTTATGCGAGCATTGAACGAAAATATTGCAAGGCGAGCTAACAAAGAAGATGGCTGCACAGGGCGATTTTGGGAAGGGCGATTTAAATCTCAAGCGTTACTAGATGAAGCTGCTTTGTTGGCGTGCATGGCATATGTAGATTTAAATCCAATACGCGCCAAAGCGGCTGAAACACCTGAGGGTTCGCACTTTACGAGCGTAAAACAACGCATAAAATCAATTGCACTTAAAAGCAACCAGGCGTTAAAAGTTAAGCAGCCAAAACAGTTATTACGCTTTGCAGGAAAGCCTAAAAAATACATGCCAAAAGGTTTACCATTCGAATTAAAAACGTATTTAGAGTTAGTTGAATTAACAGGTCGATGCATTCGCGCTGATAAAATAGGCTTTATTACGCATTCAACACCTGAATTATTGATACGTTTGAATATAGCGCCAGAGAACTGGTTAAAACTTACAACCGAATTTGGCAATGTTTTTCATGGAGCGGTGGGGCGTGTAAGCTCATTAGATAGCTATTGTAAACATCAAGCTATTAAGCGAAGGCCTAGCTATTCAAACAGTAAAAAATTATTAGCCTAATAAAACCCACTATATAAATAGTATGTCACTTAGCTTTGCTGAGCTTTTATTGTGCCTGAAGTTTCTAAACTGCCATAAGATTATGATAAAAAGCTTAAGTATATAAACTTAAACATCTCCATTACCACTCAACATCTCAAATCAACATATAAATCCAACCAAATATTTCTTACCACATTGTTAATTTATAAATAATTAGATTGGGTGTCAAAATTATTATTTTGATAAGATTATGATAAAAAGCTTAAGTTTATAAACTCAAACATCTCCATTACCACTCAACATCTCAAATCAACATATAAATCTAACCATATATTTCTTACTACATTGTTAATTTATAAATAATTAGATTGGGTGTCATAGTATAGCTTTATTATGACTAAGAAAGATTAAAGGGATGCCATATCTATCACTATCCTCATATATTTTGGGCTCTAGGGGTTTCCTAGCCTGTTAATTAATAATGGGTGTCATAGTTATTATTTTGTATAAATCTGTATTGGTTGACATATAGAATGAATGCTCTACCATATTGGGTAGAGTATTCATTCTACATGAGTTAAACACTATGCTAAAACAAGATATAGCTGCTGCGCTTGAGGTGGCCTTTAGTCAACATGGTTTTGCTGAGCCTAGTGTGGCTAAGCTGCAAAAACTCAGTGGCGTTAGTTTGCGCACCCTTTATAAATATTACCCGTCAAAGCAGGCAATGATCATTGCTGCGCTTGAGTACCGCCATAATCGCTATATTAATTTTTTACTTAAAGATGCACCTGCTCCGGGAGTTGAGGCGGTTTTGCACATGTTTGATCAACTAAAAGCGTGGATGGTGCAATTTGCGCCTAATGGCTGTTTATCTATTAATGCGTTGTCGGCGTTTCCTGAAGATGAAGCTATTAGCCTTGCGGTGCAAACACATAAAAATGACGTAAAAAAACTGCTAGGTGAGCAAGGTTTAAATTCATCGTTGGCTAGTAGCTTGTTTTTGCTGCACGAGGGAGTGTCGAGTGCATGGCCAGTTATGGGCGATGAGGCGGTTACATCAGCAAAAAACAGTATTCTTAAATTAATATAATGGAGCAACCAATGGCAAATTTACCTAGCACAATGCACGCTGTACAGCTTACCGAGCATGGCGATTTTGATGTATTAAAGTATGCAACTAACTTACCGTTGCCAGCGCTTGCACAAACAGATGTACTTATAAAAGTCATGGCGGCAGGTGTTAATAACACAGATCTTAATACCCGCACGGCGTGGTACGCTAAAAAACAAAGCAGTAAAGACGATGCAAGTTGGTCTGGTGATGCGTTTGTTTTTCCTCGTATTCAAGGGGCAGATGTATGCGGCGTAATTGTGGCTGTTGGTAAAAACGTAGATCAAAGCCGTATTGGTGAGCGCGTTATTGTTGAGCCATGTTTAATTAAAGCTAATGGCGAAAAGCTTAAATCGCCATGGTATTTTGGCTCTGAGTGCGATGGTGGCTTTGCACAGTTTACCCGCGTTGACTCTATTCACGCTTATAAAATTAATAGTAACTATAGTGATGAAGAGCTGGCCTCTTTTCCGTGCTCATATTCTACGGCCGAAAACATGCTATTTCGCTCAAACCCACAGCAAGGGCAAACCGTTTTAATTACAGGCGCTTCTGGTGGTGTTGGTTCAGCGGCGGTGCAATTAGCTAAAGCACGTGGCGCTTTTGTTATTGCCATTACGAGTAAAAGTAAGGCGCAGCAGCTCAAAGAGTTAGGTGCTGATAAAGTTATATTTCGTGAAGATGATTTAATTCAAGCCTTAGGTAAAAACAGTGTTGATGTAGTCATTGACCTTGTTGCCGGCGAGCAATGGCCTGCACTGCTGGAGGTATTAAAACCAAAGGGGCGTTATGCGGTGTCGGGCGCTATTGGCGGGGCATTAGTCGAGCTTGATATACGTACTTTGTACTTAAAAGATTTAACTTTTTTTGGCTGTACAGTTATAGAGCCTGAGGTATTTAAAAGCTTAGTTAACTTTATTGAACAAGAAAAAATAAAGCCTATTGTGGCGCAAACATTCCCACTGAGCGAAATTGTTACAGCGCAAAAAGTGTTTGCACAAAAACAACACGTAGGAAAAATTGTACTCACTATCCCCCATAGCGAATAACGCGTTAAACAACAAAGCCCGTTACAAAGTAAGCGGGCTTTTTAATGGTAACAAGCTTATAAGCTTTTTTTAGGCGGTAAAGCCACGTTTGCAAATATTAGCCCTGCTACAAGCGACATAAATATTAAAAACGTTTGCTGGCCTATATGCTCGGCGTAAACAAAGTCTTGGCCTTCAATAAGCGAGTTTAAGCCAATATACGTTTTACTGCCGGGTACCAGTACAATTAAGCCTTGCATGGCAACAATGGAAGCTGGGGCATTTGCAACGCGGTTAAATAAGTTACTAAACACTCCAACCGAAAGCGCACCAACAAATGTGCCTAACGTGTAGTCAAGGTACATAGCCGAACCAATACTCGTGCCATAGGCTATAAAACCAGATGCGATTGACCACCCAGCATGTTTAAGTTTGGTTCTAAATATCACTATTAAGCTGCTACAAAGTAAAAATATAGCCAGCCACGCAGTCCAGCGCGGTAGTGGCTCGGGCTGTACAAAGTCAGTTTGGCCAAATATGGCAAAGCCAATGCCTATGCCAATAAAGGCGCCAAAGTACAGTTTAAATAACAGCATAAACGAGTCCATAACCCGCGCCGTACCCGACACCAAATGCCTAGCTGCAAGCTCTGCTAAACCAAGCGCTAGCGCTAAACCGGGTATAAATACAATAATGGCTGAAAGCACCACTAACCGTATATTTATATCGGGCGAAATATACACACTTATTGCACAAGCCAGCACTGCCGATACTATAGCAACAAGGGGCTCTAGCATGTGAGCAACCCGTTTTGAGCGCCCCGACCACAGCACAAACACATACACCACTAAAGTAAGTAACGCAGACCAAATAACGTCTGTCCAGCTGGTACCCATTAGCATGGCAAATGCCCCCCCCGATGTTGCAAAAGCAATACCGGTAACAAATTTATTGTACGGGTTTGGCATGTCGTAAATGGCATCAAGCTGAGCATCAACCTCTTGTAAGGTGAGCTTGTCGTCGAGCATTTGATTAACTAAGTCGTCGGTGTCGGCAAGTGAGCCTAAGTCGTGATCGCCTGGGTCTACGCGTGCCACGTGGGTGTATTCGTCTTCGTGGCCATCAGTCCAAATTACAAACGTTACCGAAGTTGGCGACATAACAAAAGACGATTTAAGTCCTAAGTAAGTGGCCACTTCCATTAAGTGTGCTTCTAGGCGGTACGCAGGGGTGCCGTACTTATGAAGCATTTTACCTAATTTAACGATAAATTTGCGTTTTTCAGTAAAGGTTGCAGTTTTCAAATCTTGTATGGACCAGTGTGTAAATAAATTAGCTAAAAGTATAGGCTAAAACGCCCATTTGTAATGGGCGCGATTTTAAACACAAATCTGTAGGAGTCTAGTCATTTTTAATCTAATTTTTTATTTTTTTCAGCAATCCATTGCGCCATATATTGCGTACTGCGCATAGTATGGTGTTTTAACATTTGTCCGGTGAAGTTTTTTTCCCTATGCGCTTTTAAATCGTTGCTTATTGAGTCAATTTTATTAATTAGCGCCGCGCTTAATTTTACTTTGTCGTACAAGGTATTAAGTAGCGTATTGCCAGCTTGTTGCGCGTGTTCAAAATCGGCTTGATTGGTGTAAAGCTCAACGGCTGCATTTGCAAAATCGTCGGTATTATTAGCCACTTTACCAGGCCATGGTAGTTCGTTGTGCATGCCCTCACAGCCTATGTCGGTAGTTACACTAGGGGTTTGCATTATCATTGCTTCTAGCAGCTTGCCTTTTATACCTGCGCCAAAACGAAGTGGGGCTAAACATACGCGTGCGCTTTGCATTACCACATAGGCGTTGTCGGCCCAGCCTTTTATTAAAAAACCGGTTTTAGGGTTATTAAGTGCTGTTGCTTTTGGTGGCGGGTAAGAGCCATAAATATGCAGTTCTGCTTTTGGTAATTGCTTGCGAATAAGCGGCCATATTTTTTGTAAGTACAGCACGGCATCCCAGTTGGGGGCGTGTCTAAAGTTACCTATGGTCATAAAGTGCTCACGTTGTTCAAACGATTTAGTTTGCGCAGGTAAAGCAGTTAAATCGACCATAAAAGGGAGATGATGTAATAAACTGGCTTCTACGTTAAATACACTACTAAGTAATTGCATTTCAAAGCTTGAAATAATTAAGCTTAGGTCGCAGCGCAATATTGCGGCTATTTCGCGTTTTGCTATGTCTGAATGTAAATCGCTGGTGGTAAATTCTCGCTCGCCTTTGTGCGCTTCGTGGCGCGCATTACGTAGGCATTGTAAATCTTCGGTATCGAGTATTTTAATGGCATTGGGGCAATGTTTATCTACACGCCAGCCAAATTGCTCTTCCATCATAAAGCGGTCAAACATCACTATGTCTGGGTTGTACGCTTTAACGTACTCATCAAAACTTTCGCAGTTTAGGGCAATGCTTTGGCTGGTTATACCAAAGTGATCTAGGTTTACCATGTGCTCGGTGCGTTGTGCTGGGGTGGCAAATTCTACTTGCCAATTTTGCGCTTTAAACGCGTTTAATAACGACATCATGTGCGTACCCGCAGCAGACGAATTTGGTTCTGGCCATACGTAACCAATTACCAGCACTTTTTTCATTACGGTGTTTCTCTAATTTGTAGGTTTACATTTACCAGTGTTTTTACTGGTGCAGTGTTTGTTTGAAGTTGTTCTTGCAGCACTAAAATACTGCGCTTAGCAAGCTCTTGCGTGTTTATATTGGCGCAAGTAAAGCGAGGTTGCATTTCGGTAATATCAGGAATATGTAAGCAGCTTACTATATTGTTTTTCAAATGCGGGGCGCCGGCTAAAACGCCATGCGCAATTATATTATTAGCGCATACAACCGCGTCAATACTCGGATTATTAAGTAATGTGCTACTAAATATTTGCTTAGCATGTAATGGGGTGTTTTTTGTGCACGTAATAGCTGGCTCAGGGGTTATATTGTGTTTTTTACACGCGCTATTAAAGCCATTTAATAAACCCTGTGCTGATAAGCTTTCATCACCCATAAAGAGTATGTTTTTAGGCGAATTATTTATTAGCTGCAATGTTACTACATGGCTTGCTTTAGTGTAGTCGGGTAAAACACACGGGGCTGAGCTGTAAGGTACTTCGTGCATTAGGCTAATAACATGGTAGGCAGCAGCAAGGTTGTCGAGCCACTGCGCACAGGTACTAGCCACAGGGCAAATTATAAATGCAGCCACTTTGTATTCTTTTAAATTATTTATTAGCTGTGTTTGGCGCTCTACGCTGTTGTTACTACTAACAATAATGGCCTGAAAAAAAGCCTCGCTTAATGCCTGCTCAATATTTTTAGCAAGCAATGCCATAAGCGGGTTTGTTAAATCGTCAATTACTACAACTACTAAATTAGAGCGCCCAGAGCGCATAGCCGCTGCATCGCGATTATACACATAACCTAGCTCATCTATGGCTTGTAACACTTTTTGTTTGCTTTTATCGGCTACTTTATTACTGTGCGTAAGCACCAGCGATACGGTCGATTTAGACACCCCCGCACGGTGAGCAACATCAAAAATAGTGACCGATTTAGCTTTGTTAGGCATGGTATTTTAAGCGCGCAGTAGTGAGTAAATAGCTGCGTAGTGTAGCGTATATAATGCGTTTAAGTCATCTTTTAGCCCTGTAATTTAAAGCTTAATACTTTATGAACAGAGCAAAACATGTTTATATACCTTTTATAATCTTAAAAATAACAAAAGGATAAAAACATGAACGCATTTAGGCTGTTAGTTGCCTTTATTTGTTGTGTTGTAATAATGCCAAACAGCTATGCTGAGCAAGGTTATCAAACACCTTCGCCTGAGCTAGCCGCTGTGGTAGATGCCAAATTAGCACCCACTAGTTTTTTATCGAGCGATGGCCAATGGCTTGCTTTATTTGAGCGTAAGCGCGTAGAGACGCTTGACGAGCTTGCTAAAGATGAGCTTAAACTTGCGGGTATAAAGCTTAACCCTGCTAACTTTTCGCGTTCGCGTGTTAGCGCTAAATACAGCGCGCTTGAGCTTAAGCATGTGCAAAGCGGCACCGTTATTAATATTAATAATTTACCAAACGGTATTATTCGCTCGCCTAAATGGTCATCTAACAGTAAATATTTAGCATTTGTTGTAGAGCAACAAAACCAAGCAAATTTATGGCTTTACAGTGTAGAGACAAAGCAAGCAAAAATGCTCTCAAATGCAGCGCTTAACTCAGTTATTACCGCTACGCCTTACCAATGGTTACCCGATAGCAGCGCACTGGTTGCAAATTTAGCGGTTAATATAGGTAAACCCGCGTTAAAAAACAGCAGTCAAAATGTAGTGCCTGTTATACAGCAAAGCACAGGCGAAAAAGCCCCAGCGCGTACTTATCAAAATTTATTAACCAGCCCGTTTGACGAAGCACAGTTTAAATTTTACGGCCAAGGGCAATTAGCTTACGTAACGCTTGATGGCAATACACAAGCCATTGGCAGCCCTGCATTATTTAAATCGTTTTCGGTATCGCCAGATTCAACCAATATATTAGTTGCTGCGATAAACGAGCCGTTTTCGTATCAAGTACCGTACAGCCGTTTTGCCAGCACTTGGCAAATATGGGGAATGCGCGGTTACGCATTAGCCGAACTTGTAAAACAACCGCTTGCCGATAACATTCCACAAGGCTATGACAGTGTTCGCACCGGCCGCCGCGATTTTGAATGGCGCGCGGATCAAGGCGCAGAAGTTATTTGGGCCGAAGCACAAGATGGCGGCGACATGAAAACCGATGTTAAGCACCATGATTATATTTACAGCCTACGCGCGCCGTTTAAACGCGAGCCAAAACTGTTTGCTAAAGTAGAGCGCCGCTATGCTGGTATAGTTTGGGGTAATCAAAATATTGCCATGCTTAGCGACTGGCGCTTTAGCGACCGCCAAGTGCGCACGTATGTTATTCAGCCACGCAATGCAGATAAAAACCGTGTGCTTTTTTCTGAGCGAAGCTATAACGATGCGTATAAAAACCCAGGTAGCTTTATATACGAGCGTAACGATTTAGGCGCCAACGTTATTAAAATTGTTGGCGGGCGTTATATGTATCTGCGCGGTAACGGCGCGTCTGAGCAAGGTAATATTCCGTTTTTAGACCAGTACGATGTAAAAACGAATAGCAGCAAGCGTTTATGGCAATCACAAGCGCCATACTACGAGCGTGTTCGTGCACTGCTTGACGACGAAGGCGAGCGCTTTATAACTGTGCGAGAGTCTAAAACCGAGCAACCTAACTTTTTTATTCGTGATTTAGATAACGATACTCTTACGCAGCTTACTAATTTTGCTCATCCGTACCCAGCATTTAAAGGGGTTACAAAAGAGCAGTTACGTTACAAACGCGATGACGGGGTTGAGCTTTCGGGCACGCTTTATTTACCACCAGGTTACGATGTAACTCAAGGCCCGTTACCCGTACTTATGTGGGCGTACCCACTTGAATACAAAGATAAAGCCGTAGCATCACAAGTGCGCGAATCGCCATACGAATTTACTTACATTGGTTATTGGGGCCCTATGCCTTACCTTGCTAAAGGTATTGCGGTATTTGACGACCCTAAAATGCCTATTGTAGGTATTGATGGCAGCGAGCCAAACGATAACTTTAGAAAGCAGCTAGTTTCAAGTGCGAAAGCTGCGGTTGATGTGCTGGTTAAAAAAGGCATTGCCGATAAAAACAATATTGCTATAGCAGGGCACTCGTACGGTGCATTTATGGTGGCAAACCTATTAGCGCATAGCGATTTATTTAAAACCGGTATTGCTCGCAGTGGTGCTTACAACCGTACCTTAACGCCGTTTGGTTTTCAGGGGGAAGAGCGTGATTTTTGGCAAGCACAAAGTGTGTACGCTAACATGTCGCCGTTTTTCCATGCTGAAAAAATTAACGAGCCAATGCTAATGATTCATGGCAAAGAAGATCCTAACTCTGGAACTTTCCCAATGCAAAGTGAGCGTATGTACGCAGCGCTTAAAGGCTTAGGTAAAGACGCTCGCTTAGTAATGCTCCCTTACGAGGCACATGGCTACCGCGCACGTAAAAGCTTATTACATGTACTGTGGGAGCAAGAGCAATGGCTAGATAAGTATTTATTAAGTGATACCGTAAAGCCAGTAGAGGTCATTACTCAGCCAGTGGCAAGTACTGAACAATAGTAGATAATAGGTAACCAATAGCGCGGCTACTTTAGCCGCGTTTTTTGCTTTTAATATAGAGAGAAAAAATGATTGATGTTGCAGCGCTTGCCGTTTTTATTCCTACCTTCTTTTTTGTATCTATCACACCGGGTATGTGTATGACCCTTGCCATGACATTAGGTATGAGCATAGGTGTAAGGCGCACATTATGGATGATGATAGGTGAGCTGTTAGGGGTCGCAAGTGTTGCTATTGCTGCGGTATTAGGTGTTGCAAGCGTAATGCTAAATTACCCTAATGCGTTCGATATTTTAAAATGGGTAGGCGGTGCATACTTAATTTATATAGGTATAAATATGTGGCGCGCAAAAGGTAAAATGTCGATTGATACACAAAAACCGCATGATGTAAGCCGCCAGTCGCTATTTACGCAAGGCTTTGTGACTGCCATTGCTAACCCAAAGGGCTGGGCGTTTATGATCTCTTTACTACCGCCATTTATTAGCGTTGAACATGCACTCGCCCCGCAACTGTTAGTGCTTGTTTTAGTTATTATGATAAGCGAATTTATTTGCATGTTAGCGTACGCCACAGGCGGTAAAAGCCTGCGTTTATTTTTAAGCCGTGGCGATAATATAAAATGGATGAACCGAATTGCAGGCAGCCTTATGGTGCTAGTAGGCATATGGCTGGCATTAGGGTAATTAAATAACAGTTGATATTATCAATTAATTTGCTATAGTTGACTTTGTCATCTATTTTAAGAGAAATACCTGTTTAATGAATACGCCTGCTTTAGTAAATTCTGCGCTCGTAGAGCCTAAAAAAACACCTGTAATTTATAAAATAATGGCGATGGTAAGTATTATTGTTTTTGTAGGCGGCAGCTTAACAGGTATTATGACTTACACAAATGTAGGTATAACTGAGCATTTTTATATGGATTGGTTTACCTCGTTTTTAAGTGCGGTGTTGGTTATGGCTCCTGTGGGGTTAGCAATGACAGCCCTTATGAATACCTTGGTGGCTAAGTTATTACCAAAAGCAAGTGAGCTAAAACGCAATTTAGTGATTAGTGTTTTTATGGCGCTTACCATGGAGTCGCTAATGGCGTTTGTAACTGCCACTAACAATATAGGTTTTGCCAATATGCGCTTATTTTATACCGCGTGGGTAGAGGGGTTATTAGCCGCGCTACCCATTGGTTTAACATTAATGCTGGTTATGTCGGTTACCGTAAAACCTAAATTAGAGCGATTTTTAAAAAGCTAAATTGCGCTTTTTAAAAATGTTGCCGTGCGGCTATGCTCAGATTGAGCCACATCTTCTGGTTTACCTTGAGCAACAATTAAGCCGCCTTCGTCCCCCGCTCCTGGGCCAATATCAATTACCCAATCACTGTTACTGGCAACTTGCATATCGTGCTCAACCATAATTACGGTGTTGCCCGCATCAACTAAGCCATTTAACTGCGCCATTAGCATGGCTACATCTTTAGGGTGCAGGCCAGTGGTTGGTTCATCTAAAATATAAAGCGTATCGCCGCGCTGCGTACGTTGTAGTTCAGTGGCAAGCTTTATGCGCTGGGCTTCACCGCCCGAAAGCTCAGTAGCAGGTTGGCCTAAACGTAAATAGCCAAGGCCCACTTGTAAGAGCGCATTTAGCGCACGTAAAATAGCGGGTTCATCGGCAAAAAACGTATGCGCAGACTCAACGGTTAAATTAAGTACATCGGCAATGGTTTTATCTTTATAGGTAATGTCGAGTGTTTTTTGGTTGTAGCGCTTGGCGTTACACACAGGACAAGGCGAATACACGCTAGGTAAAAATAACAGCTCCACGCTTACAAAGCCGACGCCTTCGCAGTTGTCGCAGCGACCTTTTTTAACATTAAACGAAAAACGACCTGCATCGTATTTACGCGCTTTTGCCTCTTTGGTATTGGCAAATAATTTACGTACGTGATCGAACAAACCAGTGTAAGTAGCAAGGTTTGAGCGAGGCGTGCGGCCAATGGCTTTTTGATCAACCGTTATTAGGCGCTTTATATGCTCAAGGCCCTCGGTAATTTTGCCATGGGTTGGTGTTTGGAGTTCTTGATCAAGCAAGTCGGCTTCATCGGTAGGCATTGGCGGCGGCGTTTTTTGTCCTAAAGCATCTTGAATAAGCTCGACTAAGGCTTGGCTTACTAAGCTTGATTTACCTGAGCCAGAAACCCCCGTAACACTTGTAATAACCCTAAGCGGAAATTCGGCACTGATGTTGTGTAAATTGTTGCGCTCAATACCACTTAGCTTAAGCCAGGCTGCTGGCGTACGTTGTGTTTGATGATTTGGCTTTGCGTTATTGTTATGTTTAAAAAGATATTGACTTGTATGTGAGTTGCTCATTTGCTCTAAGCCTTCAATTGGGCCGCTGTAAACAATATTACCGCCATGCGAACCCGCATTTGGCCCTACATCAACCACCCAATCGGCGTGGCGAATAACACTTGTATCGTGCTCCACCACAAATACTGAGTTACCAGCCGCTATTAGCTCATCTAGGGCGCTTAAAAGTGCTTGCGTATCGGCTGGGTGTAAACCTGCCGAAGGTTCATCTAGCACATACACAACACCAAATAATTTTGAGCGAATTTGCGTTGCAAGCCGCAAGCGTTGTAATTCCCCAGCTGATAACGATGGCGTAGTACGCTCAAGCGATAAATACCCTAAACCAAGCTCAGTGAGTGCTTCTACGCGTTTGATAATGTCGCCTGCTATACGCTTTGCAACTATGGCTTTCTCGGGATTTGCAGCGTTACTTCTAGCGGGGTTACTAGCGGCAAACCTTAATTTATCTGCCAGCTCATTGAGCGTTAATTGTGAAATTTCACCTATATCAAGGCCCGCTACTTTAACCGATAACGACTCTTTTTTAAGCTTTTTACCTTCGCACTGCGGGCATTGTGATATTTGCATATACTGCGACACGCGCTTTTTAGTACGTGGGCTTTGAGTGCTCGCAAACGATTGTAAAACAAAGCGTTTAGCACTTGTAAATGTACCCATGTAGCTAGGGCTTTCTTCATTTTTAATAGCTGCTTGCGTTTGCTCAAGCGTGTACTCAGGAAACACCGGCACCGTAGGTGTTTCGTCGGTAAATAAAATCCAATCACGGGCTTTTTTAGGCAGGGTATTCCACGGTTTATTAATATCGTAGCCTAGCGAGGTGAGAATACGGCTTAGGTTTTTACCTTGCCAAGCCGGCGGCCATGCTGCAATAGCGCGCTCTTTAATTGATTTAGTGGGGTCGGGCACTAGTAGCTCTTCGGTTACGTTAAATACGCGGCCAATACCGTGGCACTTTGGGCAGGCGCCTTGCGGCGTATTAGGCGAAAACGCATCGGCGTACAGTATGCCTTGCCCTTCGGGGTATTCGCCTGCGCGTGAGTAAAGCATTCGCAGCGCGTTAGAAATAGTGGTTACACTACCCACCGATGAACGTACCGAGGGCGCACCACGCTGTTGTTGTAATGCAACCGCTGGTGGCAGCCCTTCAATCGAATCTACATCAGGCTCGTCTACCTGATCGATTAATCTGCGTGCATAAGGGGATACCGAATCAAGATAGCGGTGCTGCGATTCGGCAAATAATGTTCCAAAGGCGAGCGATGATTTACCCGAGCCTGATATACCGGTAAAAACAACAAGTGAATTACGGGGAAGATCTACATCCACATCTTTTAAGTTATGAACACGCGCGCCTCTTACTTGAATGCTGTGCTCTGGGTTTAATAAAGCCGATTGCGCGTTACTAAGCTCATGTAACTTTTTAGGTGTAGTTGCCATTTAATTTACTCCTGTTTAAAAACCGTGTGTTTATTAACGTGCCGCAAAGTATTAATACTAATGCGGTGACACTGAATGAGCGCTTAGCCTGTTTATTGGGTTTTTAATAGGGTGTTTACATAATAGGTAAAAACTGCGAGTATAAATTTCAATCAAGTATTCAAGCATCTAAATTTAAAAGGAAGTTTAATTGTGGCAAAAATTGTAGTTAGCTTTTTATTTTTATTAGTACTTTGCGCCAATGTGTTTGCAGCGCAAAATAATGTATTGAACGTTGACCGAGCCATACCAAATAGTATGCACTTGTCGTTTCCAAACGATAATAATATAACGCCTAAAAAGTCTGACTTTTCAATTTTAAACTATGTACTTATGAGTAACGAAGAAGGGGAGCGCTGGGCGGTTATTACCCTTACAAATTTAGCCTCTGGCAAGCGTGAACTTAATCAGGAGCATTTATTAGCGTTGTTTGCAGATGGCAGCAGGCTAACCCCAAGTGATTTTAAACTAGGCTTTAATGGCGACCAAACACAGTCGGTAACTGTATCGTTTGCTGAGCATAAGTTTCCTATTTTAAGTGTATATTCGAGCAATGATCAGTAACACATTTTTAGATAAGTTAAATGTGTAGTAATTGCTTTAGTTTATCGGCACCGGCTCTGCTGGTGCTTAGTTCAGATTTAATATCATCATTTACAATCACCATTAGCTTGCCGTTAAACCAGCGCTGTATTTCTTTTATGTGGTCAATATTAACCAAATAACTGCGATGAATACGCACAAAGTTGTGCGCGGCTAGGGCGTGTTCAAGCTGATCGAGCGTGTCGCTCAAATGATTAAACGTTTCTCCATTCCACGCTAAGCTATTTCCTTGCTCTGATTTAATAAATTTAATATCGCTTGGGGAAAGTAAAAATATGCGCTCACCACTTTTACTAACCAGTTTGTTTAATGAACTTTCGGTAATTGTAAAAGCGGGTTCACCTGCGCAGCTAGTTACATGAGTGTGCGCTCGTTGTTGCTCTAATTGCTGCTGCGCTTTGGCTAACGCTTTTTTTAATCGTGCAATTGGAAAAGGTTTGAGTAAATAGTCAGTTGAGGCGTGCTCAAATGCTTCAATCGCAAATTGGTCGTACGCGGTGGTGTAAATAATAATGGGTTGGTAGTTAAGTAAATCAATAAGTTCAAGGCCATTAATTTCAGGCATTTGAATATCAAGCAATACCACATCAGGAGTCAGCTCATTAATTAATGCAATGGCCTCTTTGCCATTTGTGGCTATGCCTACCACGTCAACATGCTCCATTAAGCTTAATTGATGGCTTAATTTTTCGCGAGCAGGAAGCTCGTCATCGGCAAACATTATGCGCATTTTAGTCGTTTTATTTGGCAGGTTTATATTGTTCATAACGCTAGCTCCAGCGTAACAACAGCACCATTATCATTACTGAGCAATACTTTACTTTGTCCAAGTTGATTAACGCGTAGCATAATGTTTTTCATCCCTATACCTTTTCCGTAGCCACATTTTAATACATCGTCAGTAAAGCCTTTTCCGTTGTCGCTTATCACAATTTTTACCCCGTTAGATAGTTCACTCAGGGTAATATTAAGTGTGAGTGAGGTTTGTTTAGCATTGTGCTTAATTGCATTTTCAATAATAGGTTGAATAAGAAGAGGTGGTAGCGTTTTTTTTTAAGGCTATTGGGAATGTGGTAATTAACCTTAAGCTTATCGCCAAAGCGTGCCTTTTCAATATTAAGGTACTTTTCTATTATGGTAAGCTCTTGCTGTAAAGGTATTTGCTGTTGCTCTGCGGTATCAAGCGAGTACCTTAAAATATCAGCGAGTTCATGCAGTACTTCATCGGCTAAGTCGGGTTTTGTGTGTATGTAAGCGGAAATTGTATTTAAGCTATTAAACATAAAGTGAGGGTTTAGCTGGTATCGCAATGTAGCAAGTTGAGCTTGTTTAAGCGCGTGCTTTTCGGCTGTTACGCGTTTTTTGCTTTCAATAAAAATACTGGTGAAGTAAATACACGAGCCCCAAAGTAAGCCGTTAAATACTACAAATATCCCCATTGATTTATGCCCATCAAAAAGTAGTGTGAGCACTATATCGGTAAGCACATTACCGAGGGCCATAAATACAACGGCAATTAACCATTCAAGTACTATTTTATTAATGTGCTTATTGCGCAGGAAAAAAATAACGGCTGCCGCACTCCATACCGGAACCCAATAAAAAGTAATAAACCACACGGTTGCGGCGAGTGCACTGCCGCCTGTTAAGGGCGCAGAGTTAGCAATTATCAGCCCAAGGGCGTAAGCAATATCAACAATAAGTAGAATAAAAAAGCTGTATTTGTAAAAAGGATGTTTGAGCATAATAGGTGCTTCTTTTTGTAAGTGATTAAACCATAACAAAAAACAGTCAAAACCCAAAGATTTTGTGTTTTGACTGTTACTTATTTAAAAGTAAGTTAGCTTATTGATTTGTAGTGTGTTTTTTAACGGCTCGTTGCTTGCGCCTGGCATTTTACGCCACATTAAGTTAACCCCAGTTAATTCTGTTGCCGACCACGTAACGGGGCTACCAAACCCAAACTGTTTAAATGTAGTGAAAGGAATATCAAGCGTTGTCCACTCATCGCGCGGCTTTAAAAGCACACTAAAGTGATCCCAATCTTTTACATCACTATGATAAACAGACATAGCAAAAGGCGTGCTTGAACCTTTATAGGTTAATCGAATACCTTTAAATGCAGAGGCATCAACCGGCGATGTAAATTTTATTTCAGCGCCTGCCCACGCGCCAAAGCTGGTTGGCTTTGTAATGGTTGTATCTATAGTTAAGCTATTTTTATTCATGGTAAGTGTTGCCACAGACTGACCACCCATTACCGAGTCGCTCAAGGCTTGCCATGGTGTATCACCGGTAAAATCATCAATAACATGTTGCGCTTGGCGGCTTTTAACTTCTTCATTACAAGCGGGGCCTTGGGGCTTTATGGCTTTGTTTTGAGCAATAAGCGCTGGGCGGTCTACTTGTACTCCTGCTTTATAAACCTCTGATATGGTGTGAATGTGGTTTATATCATCAAGTGGGTTTTGCTTAAGCAGTACAAAGCTTGCCTCAAAGCCATTAGCCAGCTTGCCAATGCTCTCGGCTTTATTAATCGCTTTTGCGCCGTTAACTGTGGCTGCATTAATTATTTCACTATTAGTTAAACCAGCTTTTTTAAGCGCATCTAACTCGTTATGTAACCCCGTACCATGCAGCGTGTAAGGGTTTCCGGCATCAGAGCCTGTGCCTATAGTTATATTAGCTTTATGTAGCTTTTGTATATTTGCATAAGCGGTTTTACGCTCCTCCCACGCGTGCTCTTTCCATTTTGAAGGTGCAGGCACGTTTTCAAACAAACACCCTTGAAGCTTTTCGGGAATGGTTTTTAGTAACTCGCTTTGTGAGCTTA
Organism: Pseudoalteromonas sp. S327; assembly: GCF_005886415.1. Lineage (NCBI taxonomy): Bacteria > Pseudomonadati > Pseudomonadota > Gammaproteobacteria > Alteromonadales > Pseudoalteromonadaceae > Pseudoalteromonas > Pseudoalteromonas sp. S327. Next base: position 75,851 of record NZ_PNDP01000031.1, read on the forward strand.
TAGTATGGTTATGCTTTTCATCGCTATGGTTATGATACACCGCAAGGGTAGGAATATAGGTTACGTTATGCTGTTTCATTAGCGTAATAAATTCATCGTCAATCGCTTCGCTATTAATACCGTGCGCTAAAGCTGTTGCGCCGGCTTTAATAGCGCGTTTAGCATCATTTAATGTAGAAACATGCACAAAATACGGTAAATTAGCCGCTTTAGAGCGTTTACCTAGCTCGCTTAATTGGCTATCAGTTAACGATTTACCCACACCGCCAAAGGTTTCAATAACCGCTTTAGTTACATGTGGATTAGTGCTTATATGTTTTTTCCATAGCGCTGCTATGTCTTCATCTTTTGCAATTTCGTATGCGTGGCCGCCAAACTGCGTGCCATGCCCACCAGGGTTGGTAAACAAAGTACCCGCATAAAAAAGGTTAGGGGTTAGTTGGGCTTCTTTTAATTGCGCGGCTTCGTTTAGGGTTTGCTCAAACGAAAACAAATCAACAATGTTTGTTACGCCTAAATACAAATTAGAATTAAAGTGCGCTTTAACCGGCAAATACTGAAACTCAGTAAAGTTACTACCCGATGAGCCTAAATGTACATGTAAATCAATTAAACCAGGTATTGCATATTGGTTGTTAGCATCAATAGTTTTATCGGCGTTTTTAAGTGGGTCGCTCGCTTTAGTAATACTTACTATTTTACCATCTTCAATATACAGCGAACTTGGCGCAGAAAAACTTTGCGAACTGCTTTGGTATAAACGAATGTTGTCGACCCGCAGGTCAATGGCATACGCACTAAAATGGCTTGTTAAACTCAGTGCTATAACTGTTTTTGTAACAATGTTCATGACTATATTCCTTATCAAAATAGGTATTTGGCGTTTTGTTGATAAGAAATTTAGCGAGTTTTTTAACCTGCTTCATTAATGTTTATCTGAATCGACATTATTAGAGGTTGAACCGACATAAAAGTAAATGAGCGTTGTGGTAGGAGAAATTAACTTTATTGTATTACTTTGTTTATATGCTTAATATGTAGCTAAAAGTGAAACGAATTTAATCAAGATATTACACTTACAATAGTCAAATGCTAGTATCATAAGTTATAAAAAAAGTCATGGAAGATCAATGAATAGTATAAAGTTAATACTTTTTTCACTTGCCTTAGTTTTGGCTCCTTTACAGCTTTTAGCTGAGCAACAGCTCCCAACTCAATTTGATAATAATCGCATAATTTTAATCCCGGAACTTACTAGTGGTAAAAAGCTAAGATTTTTTACAGATACCGGCGGTGGGTGGAATGCCATTTCGAAAGAACTTCACCAGCAATACAATTGGCCAACAATCATAAAAATAGCAGATGGCGAAGAGTATACCTTGTCAGAAATGCCTAAGTTTAAAGCAGAAGCAGAAATACCTACTGGTGGCATTGAAAATTTCATGGGTGGATATTTGTTTATAGCCCCTGAAGCAGAAATATCAACAGGGCAACAGTTTGATGGCTTTTTAGGTGGTCGATGGCACGCAGAAAAAATTATTAAAATTGATTATGTAAATGAATCAATGTTTATCCTTGATTCTCTTGATGGGGTTAACTTAAACCAATTTAAAAAAGTAAAATTAGGTTTTCAAAAAGACTCTTATCAAAAATACACCACAGCCTTTCCTAGGATGAGTATAAAAGTTCAAGGAATAGAGCATCAAATGTTATTAGATACTGGTGCAACATCAACTTTAACTAATACCGCAAAAAAACAAATACATAGTAAATCGAATGTGGTTGGGACTTCTTTCATTGCAGCTAGTGTTTTTGATAATTGGAAAGCCAGAAACCCAGATTGGATTGTTATTAAAAAGGCTGAGCATGGCACCGAGGAAGCTATGATTAAGGTACCTCTTGTAATTATAGCCGAACAAAGTATTGGACCTGTTTGGTTTACAAGAAGGGGTGATAATAACTTTCATGAGTTTATGTCTTCAATGATGGACAAAAAAATTGATGGCGCATTGGGTGGTTCAGGCCTCAAATATTTTGAACTAGTGATAGATTATATCGACGAGCATGCTTATTTTAAGGCAGAGCTTTAAAATACGTATGCTTGAGTGGTTTTAAAAGGCGGTTATGGGCGATAAGCGGACAGTCATCCCTTCAGAAAGTTTTGTTTTACATCTATGGTTGTAGAGTTTCTCTTAATAGCAAACAATCAATCCAAAAGGTCGTTTATGCCGGTTAATAATTGATATATCCATAGTTATCTATGTGATATAGAGAAATAAAGAATATTTTGCTATTAATGGGTAAGACTAAATCTACCTAATGCTCGGTAGAAAAATAACCTACTGGTGCGATATTAAATTGTTATTGCGGGAAGCAGATTGGGTTTACTAGTAGGGGCTTCTGGATAAGCTAAAATAGTACAAGCGGCAGTTTAAATAAGTAAGCAAAGCTACTATTATTGATCGCCTACTAGAAAAGATGGCAAATTTTAAGACAGGAATTCGCGGTAATAGCTAGGGTATCTAGAGCTTTTACCATCTAGAGTATTGGCAGTGGTGGTCAGTGGATATTAACAATATGCAGCAGTGTAGTGCCTATGGCACTGGACTCTTTAACACTTACCACTGTGCACAACGTTAAGTGCCCTGAGTACCCAAGCTACGCTCTTCACTTTAAGGATATTATAATTGGAAGATTTTACTTCATATTTACCTGCTATCGTAACGGCATTGCTCATCACCCCTCTCGGAGGCTATGTTGCTCATCGTTTAAAAGCATTGGCGACTAAAGAAGATTTTAATGATGCTATTGAACAGCTTAAAAAAAGCACCAAAGCTGTTGAGGGTATTAAAAGTCAGATGAACGAAAAGTATTGGGTAAAGCAACAAATTTGGGAAACTAAAAGAGTTGCATACGAGGAACTCACATCAAGCCTATATATTACTCAAAAATACCTAGATGGATTAGTTGCATATTTTGAACATTACGTAGATTGTTTTGTTCATATAGGATGCCCACAAGGAGCACCATATGATTCTCCTGAAGAGGAAGAACATCAACGTTCATATGCAGAGTACATCGAAGGTGAACAAAAAGCTTTCTTTGAAAAACATGCATCTCTTGAATCAAAAAGTGAGCGTGAAAATTTATTAAATGAAGCAAGTGATAGCTTTATAAAGCTTGAGAATATTTTTTCAGTAAAATCGATATATTTGCATGGTGACTTGAAACTAATAGAAAGTGGCATAGAAAGACTGAGAGAGAAAGTTTTTGATGCTCAACTCAAGCAAGAAGAGTACGAAGATCAATCAGGATTTTTTGAAAGACTTCTTGAACATTATTTGAGTACTCAGAAATCTCTATCCGATTTAATCGAAAAAACTAAAGGCTTAGCGGTTAAAGACTTGAAATTGGAGTTTGACGGTTTAAGCAAATAATAAGAGTCTAAGATTATGACAGTCCGCTTCTGGCACAGACTGTGTGAAAACTCTGATCACCTTTTGGTCTAAGTATGTTCTGCTTATGATCTATTAATCTATACATTTAGTTCACTTAATATACTGATATTTAT